>JABGUA010000099.1 GCA_018646825.1 Piscirickettsiaceae bacterium | reverse complement strand
CTTAGTTGCGACAACCGTCATTGAGGTGGGCGTCGATGTGCCCAATGCCAGTTTAATGGTGATTGAAAATGCTGAGCGTTTAGGTTTGGCGCAATTACATCAATTACGTGGTCGTGTTGGTCGGGGTCAAGTGGAAAGTCATTGTGTCTTAATGTATCACGCGCCCTTATCAGAGAACGGACAATCTCGTTTAAGCTGTTTGCGTGAAACGAATGACGGTTTTGTGATTGCACAACGTGATTTAGAATTACGTGGACCAGGCGAGTTATTAGGGACAAGACAAACTGGCCTACCACAGTTTCGAGTAGCGAACTTAATGGATGATCAAGATTTAATTGAAGTGATGGCGGAAGCAGCTGATAAATTATTGGCTATCGCACCCGAGAACAGTGAGGCATTAATAGCCAGATGGTTTGGTCATAAAGTGGATTTTGGTCATGTGTAGAATGAAAAGGGCTTGTCATGCTTGAATTGACGCGATGGCATAGAATACAGCGTCGTTTGATGCCGAGGGGGTTAGTACCTTGGCTTTCAGATACAGGTTCTTTAACGCGCCGTTTAAAGCGATATAACCAAATCGATTTTTCGGTTCAAGTACTCGGTAACAGTTGGATTAAACCACTGACGGACGAGAGTTTGGCTTTAAAGTTATCGCTGTCAGAATTGAGTTATCAACGAGAAGTGTTGTTAATGGATGGACAAAATGCCAATGTTTATGCGCGAACGGTTGTTCCTAGAGCGACTTATATGACTTTGCAGCAGCGTTTTAACCGCTTAGGCAATAAACCTTTAGGCGAAGTATTATTTACGGATCCAACCGTCGTTCGAGGGCCGATTGAAATTGCCTGTTTAAAACCAGGACAGTGGCTATATGAAATGGCACTTTTAGAGGAAGCGGAACGGCCTGAAGTCTTATGGGGGCGACGTTCACAATTTTATTTGGGTGGTAAACCGTTGCTGGTTAATGAAATATTTTTACCTGCTTTGTCGAGGTGTTGGTGATGGAGGGTAAATTGGGCCATTATATTCAGCTGATGCGCTTAGATCGGCCAATAGGTATTTTGTTACTACTCTGGCCTACTTTATCTGCATTATGGATAGCTGCCGAGGGGGTGCCAGATACCTTAGTGTTTATCATTTTCACTCTAGGCGTCATTGTTATGCGAAGTGCGGGCTGTGTGATTAATGATTATGCCGATCGCAATATTGATGGCCAAGTTGTTCGGACGATGAATAGACCACTAGCGACAGGTGCTTTAGATGAGAATGATGCTTTGCGGTTATTTACTGTACTCGGTGTTATTGCTTTTTTGTTAGTGATATTTTTGAATGAGCTGACAATTTTGATGTCGGTCGTGGGGTTGTTTTTAGCGGCCACTTATCCCTTTATGAAACGGTTTACACATTTGCCACAGATTTATTTGGGTGCAGCGTTTGGTTGGGCTATTCCGATGGCTTTCGCGGCTCAAACTGGCTCAGTCCCTATGATTGCTTGGCTGTTATTTGTGGCTAATGTTGTTTGGTCAACGATATATGATACGTTTTATGCTATGGCTGATAGGGAAGAGGATTTGTTAGCTGGTGTTAAGTCAACAGCGGTGCTTTTTGGTAATGATGATAAAGTCATTATTGCCGTTTTGCAGGTGACCTTTTTGGTGACCATGGCGATGGTAGGTAGTCAGCTGGAGCTCAGTTTTATCTATTATATCGGTGTGTTAGTGACGTTAGTGTTATTTGTTTACCAGCAACATTTAGTCAGGGATAGGGAGCCGGCACAGTGCTTGCAAGCGTTCCTCAATAATAACTGGGTCGGTGCAGTTTTGTTTGCGGGTATCGTGGGACATTATGCATTTATCTAATGGAATGACAATGGGATTAGCCTGAGTGAACGAACAGTTTGAATTACCAGTTAAAATGCGTGATTACGATACGGTTTTGATCGCTTGCGAAAGCTTGGGTAATGCCTTACAGAAACTAGTGCCATTAGCGAGAAAGATGCATTTATTGTCGTCTAATGCGGTGTGCTCAGCAGCTAGAGCAGGGAGCGAAGGTGATGCTTTTCGTGTCTTAACGCAAGATATTCGCTATTTGAGTGAGGATGTTTCTTCTTGTATCGGCAATACACAATTGATGATGGATAAAAGTGTGTTGTTAGCGGCTAATTTGGTATCGGTTTTATCCCGTTCAAGCTTTGTCGGCGACAATGCGACGACGGATGAAAAAAAGGCTCAAATTCAGTTAATTCATGAGAAAAATTGCGAGCTAACACGGTTATTGCATCAATTGGATCTTGCATTATCGCCGGTTGAAATGTTGGCTAAGAAAGGTGAGTATTTAGCGGTATTCTCATCTGTAGAAGCGGCGAACTCCGGTGAGCATCGCTTGAGTTTTGAAGCCGTGGCATCGATGCTTAAAACGTTAGTTAAAGAACTCAATATGCAATCAAAGCAACAAAAACGTTTGTTAAGTGATTTGATCGAGTCGGTAGAAAAGCGTCAGTTTGTTTTAAAGATAGCTGTCAAAGCAGCTTAAGTCATCGTTATTAGCTTGTTTTAAGTAGCATGGTGCACCCGGTTTCGACCTGATACTTTGGCAGAATAGACGGCTTGGTCTGCGGCATTCACCAGTTGCTTAGTTGTTTTGATTTCAGATTGGCCATTTATTTCTGCAAGGCCGATAGACATGGTTACGGAGAGAGTGTCTGTTTTTGACACTTTGAACGGCGTCTCTTCAATACGTTTTCTTATACGTTCAGCAATTTCATATGATGCCTCACGATGAGTATTAGCGAGCAAAATGACAAATTCCTCCCCACCATAGCGGGCTAAAACGTCACTGGTTCGCATAATGTCGGCTAAAACTTTAGCGACTTCTTTTAGCACAATATCGCCTGCCTGATGGCCATAGGTATCATTGATGTTTTTAAAATGATCGAGATCGATAAATAAGCAAGATAACGGTGTTTTATTACGGTGGGCGAGTGTTACTTCTTCTTCAATGCGTTGATCAAAAAACCGACGATTATTTATGCTTGTGAGCGGATCGAGTAGGCCTACTTGTTTGATATCCTCCTGTAAGCGGGCGTTTTCGATACAGGCGGAAAGGACGGCAGCGAGATGCTGTAAAAACTGAGTCCCCATACCAGCTTGAAAACGGTCGGGACTACGATTGCCAAGATTTAATATGCCAATAAATTTGTCTTGGCGGACGAGGGGTAGGATGGCGACAGATTGCAGGGACTGTGTTTCTGGGAATAAGCTTTGATGAATATGTTTTGAATAGTTTGAGAGGCGCGGTTTTCGAAGCACTGAGAAATATTGGCTAATGACACTTTTATCTTCAGTAAATAATAAGTGTTTACGCCAAGCTGGTGTTTGAGCACTATTGTCGAGTAATCGTCGGAACTCATATTCAGGGTCAAGTAACAGCAGTGTGACATCAGACAGTTTGAACCGAGTACGGTGTTGTTCCAAAACGATAGCGAGTAGCTGATGTAATCCGTTAGTGTTAAACAGACTTAATTCGTATTCTTGGAAATTGTTTTGCTTTTGTTCATTCGATTTTGCCATTCGAATAAGTGCATCGAGCTTTGATTGTAATATGTCACCATCTCTAGGCATGGGCGTGCTTTTTGGCGATGAGATTCTATCCATAATTATGCATGGTCTCTTATTGTTCGTGCAATTGTCCATAGTTCGACCTTTTTAACACCTTGTTCTATAAATATTTTTTCTGCCATATCAGCGGTGTGGCCTGTGGTGACGACATCGTCAATT
>JABGUA010000105.1 GCA_018646825.1 Piscirickettsiaceae bacterium | reverse complement strand
TTGACAGTGTTTCGTCAGTTCGCCGTAAAACCCAAACAGGCTTACCACGCCATTCTATAGTAATCATTTGGCCGACTTCAAGCTTACTAATATCGAGGGTAACAGGCGCGCCAGCTGCTTCGGCTCTGGCACTTGGAGAGAGTGAAGAAATAAAAGGGATTGCAACAGCGATAGCACCAATGCCGCCGACAACCGTCGTAGCATTAGTTAAAAATCGGCGTTTATCGACATCAACCGTGTTCGTCATCTATCTGTGGCAACCTCTTACATTATGATTATTAGTTAACAAACCAAGGCAAACTACATTGCATAGCCTTACTAATAATCAAGGGACAGTATGAATCTTATCACAGACATTTGGTGTTAGATCAAGCAACGATGGGCAATTAGCGGTTTCTACTTAGCTCAATAGAGACATTAGGTGGTAAAAACACCCCTAAATGGGTTAAACGCTTGTTGTGATGAATGGATGCTTAAGAGGTAAAGAAGATACTACGACTACTGAAGGGGCCGAGTAAAAAACAGAGAGTGATAAGGCGAAAGGGAATGACCTGATTTAAAATCAGTACATTAGATTCCCTTGCGATATAAACGAGACCGAATTATGGAAGCGCTAAAGCAAGAGTGACGAGTGTGAGATACAGAGCGTCATTATTATTTATTAGGTATAATTAGCAAGTTAAATTGCAAGAATAACTACTTTGCTTAGTTTGCTTGATTAAGCAGCGAAAAGTGAAAAGGAAATAAGGTACAGATCAATGCCATTATATGAATATCGTTGTGATACTTGCGAACATCAGTTCGAAGCATTACAAAAAATGAGCGATGAACCTCTGCTTCATTGCCCAGCATGTGATGAAGCAGCATTAAGAAAATTGGTTTCCGCTGCTGGTTTTCGCTTAAAAGGTGATGGTTGGTACGAAACGGACTTCAAAAAAACCGGTAATAAACGTAATCTAGCTGAAAGCGATACAAAATCGCCGAGCAAGCCAGATTCTGCGACTTAAATGTCAAATAAAACGGTGAGAAAAAAACGAATGAATCGTCATTATGCGTAAGTATGTGATTGCAGGATTATTGGTCTGGATGCCGTTAGGTATTACCTTTCTAGTGATCCGCGCTATTGTCGGTTTACTCGACAGAACATTATTGCTGTTGCCCGAAATGTATCAGCCTGACAACTTTCTAGGTGTACATATTCCTGGGTTGGGCGTGTTACTAGCGGCCGTATTAGTACTTGCAACAGGTATGATCGTTGCTAACTTCCTTGGAAAACGTTTAATCGCGACATGGGAGCATTTTTTAGCACGTATTCCACTTGTGCGCTCTCTGTATGCCGGCATTAAACAAATTATGGAAGCGGTCCTGGCGACTGATGCGAAGTCTTTCCGCAAAGTATTGTTAATAGAATATCCTCGTAAAGGTGTTTGGAGCTTGGCCTTTATGACATCAGATAAGTTAGGAGAAGTACAGGCTAAAACAGCGGTTGCACTCATTAGTGTGTTCATTCCTACAACGCCAAACCCAACATCAGGTTTTATTTTAATGGTCCCGAAAGACGATGTTATTGAATTAGATATGGCTGTCGAAGATGGATTGAAAATGATCATTTCACTGGGGGTTGCTGTACCGCCTTGGCAAAAAGAACAGTTGGTGACAGAGCAGTCTGATAAAACTGCAGCTAAGGCAGAATAAGTAAGATAGAAACGAGAATCGATGTAAGTATTAGCTTCATTGAAGAAAATTAATTTTAAGATAAATTAGGATAAATCATGCGTAGCCATTATTGCGGCGATGTTAACGAGACATTAGAAGATCAAACAGTCACCGTATCAGGTTGGATGCACCGCCGCCGGGATCATGGCGGGGTTATTTTTATTGACCTCAGAGATCGTGAAGGCTTAGTGCAAGTGGTTTGTAATCCAGAAGATGCTGACAGTTTTTCCGTTGCAGAACGCGTGCGTAGCGAATATGTACTCCAAATTACTGGACAAGTTCGATTAAGACCTGCTGGTAGCGACAATGATGATTTAAAAAGTGGCAAGATTGAAATTGTTGCGAAAGAGCTTACGATTTTAAATAGCTCGGAAACACCACCATTTCCATTACACGAACAAGCCGAAGTAAGTGAAGACGTCCGTCTTCGTCATCGTTACATCGATTTACGACGTCCAGAAATGCTGCAAAAACTGCGTTTCCGTTCGCAAATTACCAGTCGTTTACGAGGCTTTTTAGATGACAATGGTTTTCTTGATATTGAAACACCTATTTTAACGAAAGCAACGCCAGAAGGCGCTCGTGACTATCTGGTCCCAAGCCGTACCCATGCAGGTAGTTTTTTCGCCTTGCCGCAATCACCACAGCTATTTAAGCAACTGTTGATGGTATCTGGCATGGATCGTTATTACCAAGTTGTACGTTGCTTCCGTGACGAAGATTTACGTGCAGATAGGCAGCCTGAGTTCACTCAGATCGATATCGAAACGTCATTTGTCGAAGAACAAGACTTGATGGCGATGATGGAACAGATGATTCGCGAATTATTTGATAAGGTCTTAGACACAGCATTACCTAATCCTTTTCCTAGAATGAGCTATGAAGAAGCAATGTCACGTTATGGTAGTGACAAACCTGATTTACGCATCGCCCTTGAATTGGTCGATGTGAATGACCTAATGAAATCAGTCGATTTCAAAGTATTTTCAGGTCCAGCGAATGATGATAATGGCCGCGTTGCTGCCTTGAAAGTACCTAATGGTGCGTCATTAAGCCGTAAACAAATTGATGACTATACTAAATATGTTGGTATTTATGGCGCAAAAGGACTCGCCTACATTAAGGTTAATGATATCGATGCGGGGGTTGCGGGTTTACAATCGCCGATCTTAAAGTTCTTGCCAGATGATGTGGTTACCGCAATTATGCAACGAACAGCAGCGAAAACAGGCGACTTAGTCTTTTTTGGTGCCGATAAAGCGAATATCGTAAATGAAGCGTTAGGTGCATTACGGGTTAAGTTAGGCCATGATTTAGAGAT
>JABGUA010000165.1 GCA_018646825.1 Piscirickettsiaceae bacterium | reverse complement strand
CTGAATTAGCAGGGTCAGGAATGAGCTCAGATGCTTATCACATGACGATGCCATCTAAAGGTGGTGAAGGAGCAGGGCGTTGTATGGTCAGTGCAATGAAAGATGCCGGCCTTAATCCAGACCAAATTGACTATATTAATGCCCATGGGACATCGACGCCGGCAGGTGATGTCGCAGAAAGCCAAGCTGTTAAAACGGCACTGGGTCATGCTGCTGAATCAGTCGCTGTCAGTTCAACTAAATCTATGATCGGCCATCTTTTGGGTGCCGCAGGAGGTGTTGAAGCGGTATTTAGTGCTCTGGCGATTCGGGATCAAGTCGCTCCTCCTACAATCAACTTAGATAATCCAGATCCCGAATGTGATTTGGATTATGTGCCGCATACTGCAAGACAAATGAAAATTGATGTTTCGATGTCAAACTCATTTGGTTTTGGTGGTACCAATGGCACACTGATTTTTAAGAAAGTGTAAGTCACTTTTCAGATGGTTTTAATTAATGGTAAAAACAACGATAAAGTGAGCGTCTTCGATAGGGGGCTGCAATATGGTGATGGTGTTTTTGAAACCATCGCTTACCGTAATGGGAAGCCAGAATTTCTAGAACAACATCTAGAACGACTTTTTACAAGTTGTGACTTATTGTCTATTAATTTTAAGCAACAAGATGAATTGCTTTCTGAGTTAGCACTTGTCTGTGAGGCGCTGCAACAAGAACAAGCGGTCATTAAAATTACAGTAACGCGAGGAGAGGGGAGCCGGGGCTATTTCTCCGATAATAGTGCATTGCCAACACGCATTATTTCGACACATAGTCATCCGACATTTCCTGAATATTATCAAAAAGACGGTGTATTACTTCGCTTTTGTGAACAAACTTTATCTATTAACAGTCGTTTAGCAGGAATAAAACACCTTAATCGTTTAGAACAAGTCCTAGCACGAAATGAATGGGATGATCCGGACATTGCTGAAGGGATTATGTCTGACGATGACGATAATATTATTGAAGGCACGATGAGTAATCTTTTCATTGTTGCATCGGATAAGCTATATACGCCGGTCGTCACGCGAGCAGGAATTGCCGGAGTGGTTCGAGCTCAAGTCATTCAATTGGCAACACGCAGTGGCATCTCCGTACAAGAACAAATAATTACCAAGAAAGCACTCGCCGAAGCAGACGAAGTCTTTGTTTGTAATAGCGTGATCGGTATTTGGCCTGTCTCAGCTATTTCCAATAAACTATACCCCGTTGGTTTTATTACACAGTTTCTTCAAAAGGCATTAGCCGAGTGCGATAAATAACAATGCGTTTATTCTTGAAATTATTATTGCCGGTGCTATTGATCATTGTTGGTGTTGCCATTTTTAATGAATATCAACGGTTTTTAACGACGCCGATTAACATTGAACCGACAAACACAAGCTTTAATATTCAGTCTGGGGCAAACTTACAACAAGTCAGTAGACAGTTAACAGAACAAGGTATCACCCCTTTTCCGGCAAGCTACTTATATTGGTACGCCCGTTATAAGGACTCTGCTCACAAGATAAAAGCAGGAGAATATAGGCTAACACCAACTCTGACTTTACCTGACGTCTTAGCGCTTTTTATCAAAGGTGATGTTGTTCAGCATAGTTTTACTATTATTGAAGGTATGACAAGTCAGCAGGTTTTAGCAGCCATTGCATCAGATAACCGGTTTATTCAAACCATAGAAACCAGTGATTTAAAGACAGTTATGCAGATGCTTGATGGTAATGGGCGTCATGGTGAAGGTGAGTTTGCTCCGGAAACATATTACTTCTCGGCAGGAACAACAGATAAAGCGATATTAATGCGCGCTTATCAATTAATGCAAAAAACGTTGGCTGAAGCATGGCAAAACAAAGCAGAAAAGTTACTTTATAAAACGCCTTATGAAGCATTAATAATGGCCTCAATTATCGAAAAAGAATCAGGCATAGCTGAAGAAAGGCCTGAAATTGCTGGTGTTTTTGTACGCCGATTACGAATGGGAATGAGGTTACAAGCTGATCCGACAGTGATTTATGGTATGGGAGAGAAATACAAAGGTAATATTCGCCGTAAAGATTTGACGACAGATACGGTATATAATACTTATACACGATACGGCTTACCGCCAAGTCCAATAGCGCTACCAAGTAAAGCTGCCATTCAAGCTGCACTCAACCCGTCAGAGGGCACGAGTCTTTATTTTGTTGCTACAGGGCACGAAGGGCGACATGTGTTTTCGGATACTTTAGTTCAACATAACAAAGCCGTAAGACAATATCAGTTGAAGAAATGATGACCGGAAAATTTATCAGTATCGAAGGTGTCGAAGGTGCAGGAAAGTCGACACAAGTAAGTTTTATACAGCAATACCTTATTGCTCAGGGTAAAACTGTCATTGTGACTCGCGAACCTGGCGGTACCGAACTTGGCGAACAGATTCGCAATTTATTACTCACACCTGCAGATCCCGCGATGGCTGTTGAAACTGAATTGTTATTGATGTTTGCAGCGCGTGCAGAACATATCAAACAAGTGATTAACCCAGCATTAAATAGGGGTGATTGGGTTTTATGTGATCGTTTTATTGATGCGACCTTCGCCTACCAAGGTGGTGGCAGAGGGGTTTCTCAGCAGCGTATTCAAGCGCTTGCCGAATGGACGCTACAAGGCTTAATGCCAGAATTAACCTTATTATTTGATCTCCCTGTCGAGATTGGATTAAAACGTGTTGTTCAGAGAAATGAAGCGATAGATCGTTTTGAACAAGAAAAGGTCACTTTTTTTGAAAAAATACGAGAAAGCTATTTGCACAGTGCTATTGCACAGCCCGACCGGATCAAAGTTGTTGATGCCAGCTTATCTATCGATAATATTCAACAACAATTGATTAGATTATTAAGCCCCTTGCTGTAGACATGCTATATCCTTGGCAGATAGAGACTTGGCAGCGATTTACGCAGCAATATGAGCAACAACGTGTTCCTCATGCCGTTATCTTGACAGGCGTATCAGGTCTAGGACAATTAACACTGGCTGAGAAAATGGCGATGTTGGTGTTATGTGAACAGCAGGATTTGATTGAGCCGTGTGGCGAATGCCATAGCTGCCAATTATTTTTGGCAGGTAATCATCCCGATCATACCGTTATTTCTCCCGAAGAAGATGGCAAGCAAATCAAAATAGAACAAATCCGAGGCCTTAAACAAAAGCAAACATTAACGGCCAATGTTTCCCAGTGGAAAACAGCGATATTAATGCCTGCAGAAGCAATGAATATCAATGCGAGTAATAGTCTATTAAAATTATTAGAAGAGCCGCAACAAAATACATTTTTAATTTTAATTAGTTCTGCATTGGCACATTTACCAATTACAATATTAAGCCGCTGTCAAAAAGTGCCTTCGTCTCTGCCATCAGCGGATATGGCCATCTCTTGGCTTAAAAGTGAAGGTGATTTTATACAAACGGACATAGAAAAAGCTTTAACTATGGCAAAATCAGCGCCTCTAACCGCTTTGTCTCTATTAGCTGATGGTAGCTTAGACTATCTAGAGCAAGTCTCCCGTGATTTCACAGCTTTATTGCAGCATAAGGCCAACCCAGTTCAACTAGCACAACAATGGCAGAAGTATGATCTTAAATTAGTGATGCACTATTTACAGCTTAGATTGAAAGATCGTATCGCTAACAATAGCAAACAACAAAATCTAAGAAGTAATCCTCAAAATTGGCAGATCTACGATTGCATCATCAATACAATAAAGTTATTATCTTCATCAAATAATATTAACAAGGTATTGTTAATAGAGCAGTTTATGGTTTCGGTAATGGATTATCCAACATCAGAAAACACCGTGCTGAACCATTAGTGTTAAGGGCTTAAAAAGATATGGCGATGAACCCAAGAAAAGGCATTTTGTCATTAAAGATTTCAGATGATAACTTGCTGTACCATGCCTACATGCCATTTTTGAAAAATGGAGGCTTATTTATACCGACTAATAAAATTTATCAGCTCGGAGAAGAAGTGTTCATTCTGCTGACCTTAATGACTGAAGCAGATAAAATACCTGTTGCAGGAAATATCGCTTGGATTACACCCAAAGGTGCACAGAACAACCAAGCAGCCGGTATTGGCGTCCACTTTAGTGAGATGGATGGGGCAGCCAGTGCGGTTAAAAATAAAATAGAAAATTATTTGGCTGAAAAGCTCACATCGGATAAACCAACTCATACAATGTAAACACAATGTGTGTTCGCAACACCTTCATCTTTAGGACTTAATGCTATGCTAATCGACTCCCATTGCCACCTCAATTTGCTGGCAGAGGAAGCGGGTGGTATTGCTAAAGCTATTGATAATGCCAAAGCCAATCAGATTGAACATATTTTGTGTATATCAATTGATAAAAGTAGCTGCAATGACATTTTATCATTGGTAAATTCAAATGATTATTTGTCAGCGAGTGTTGGTATTCACCCAAACATTGATCAAACTGAAAACTTTACTGTAGAAGAATTGCTTGCATTAGCTGACAATGAAAAAGTGATTGCCATTGGAGAGACAGGCCTTGATTATTTTCGAAGTGAAGGTGATTTGGCATGGCAACGGGATCGTTTTCGGACCCATATTGAAGCTGCAAAAACCCTTAAGAAGCCATTGATTATCCATACACGAGAAGCACGTGAGGACACAATGACGATTTTGGAAGAAGAGCAAGCGAAAGAGGCAGGCGGCATCATTCATTGCTTTACCGAGGATTGGTCTACAGCCAAAAGAGCCTTAGATATTGGTTTTTATATTTCTTTGTCAGGCATCGTGACGTTTAAGAGTGCTAAAACCTTGCAAGAGGTAGCAAAAAAATTGCCACTCGACCGGATTCTGATTGAGACAGATTCACCTTATCTAGCGCCAGTACCGCATCGTGGAAAAACGAATCAACCGGCCTTTGTTAAGAATGTAGCCGAATTTTTAGCTGAGTTGCGAGGGCAATCAGTTGAGAGTATCGCAAAGGCGACGACGGCTAACTTTTATACGTTATTTCCAACAGTCCAGTAACAATCAGATGTGGCGATTCGCGATAATGAAAAGG
>JABGUA010000135.1 GCA_018646825.1 Piscirickettsiaceae bacterium | reverse complement strand
CCATAACCATGAACGAAGCGGTTAGGCACAATGTAATCAATATCGCTGACGCCCATTGCTTTTAAGCCTCTGATCGCGACAGCACAACTTGTCGCGCCGTCGGTATCAAAATCGGCCACTATCATGATGCGCCAGTTTTCAGTTAACGCTTGTATTAACAAACTGACCGCGTCATCCATACCTAATAGTTGTTGAGGCTCAGGTAAATCCGCTAAGGGATAGCGTAAATCTTGTTCATCCTTAATACCCCGAGCAGCTAATATTTTACGAATTGCCATCGGCCACGTATCCGGTAATGCTTGCCACCCAGAGTGAGATCTTTCCGTTATATCATTGCCTCTCATCGCCAGAACCGCCAGCGGCTATAAGGCGTGATGTGATACTCAGCAAATTGTGGTATTTGCAATATGACTTTATCAATAGCGACTTTTGATAACTGTTGCCAAAGTGGACCAAAAACAGTTCGATCTAAATCTTGTAGCGTTGCTTGCCAATCTGATTCGGTATCCACTTCTTTCAGTAGCCAGAGATTTTTGCCATTCGGCCAAGCTTCCGGCGGTTCAACTCGGTAATTGGCAGATGGATTTGTACCCACTAATTGCGTTAATAACTCCGATTGTCCTGACACCGTATTCCATACTGCTTGAGTAGGAACGAAATTGCCCATCCCCCAAAACCAAACACTGTTAATCGGTAGCTGCTGACTGGCCATCCTATGTTGGTTTAAATCAGCGTTATAAAGCTGCATTTGTACCTCATTCCACAGGCTCAGCCACTGTCGGCGATCTTCTCCAACCGGCAGGTAAGCATCAACGCCTTTGCCTTCCACTTCTTCTAAGGCACTAAATTGAATATCCGGTACGTGATTTAATTCAAGCTGCCAACTACTTGCGTTAATTAACTTAAGCTCACCTATCTCTGACAATAACGGTTGAATTTCACCGATCAACTCTCTGCTCTCTTGCTCGGTCAATGTAATGCCTTTTGCAAACAGTAATAATCGATCTCTATCAGCATGCAAGTAACAGGGATCCGCTTTTATTATCACCCCTTTTGTCGGCACCACATCGCAAATAGGCAAATCACTACTTGTCAGTGGACTCTCACTGAAATGGTTAAATAAACTTCGACTTACACCTTCAACCATCTCAACCTTGGTCGCTTTACTAATCAATTTCGTCAGATAGGGAGGGATGGTGTTTCTGTTAATTTCCTGACTTAAAATCGCAGCCATTCCAGGCATCACGATAGTCAGTTCAGTTTTTGCCATAATGCAACACTTGGCGAACAAATGGGACTGTAAGGCGACGTTGTGCCGCCAATGAAGCTTTGTCCAAGGCATGGAGGAAATGCATCAACTCATTCAAATCTCGGCTATGTTGTCTCAATAGATATTGTGCGACTTCAGGTGGCATTTCCAATCCGCGTGCACGTGACTGGACGATCATTACTTGTTGTTTTTCACTGTCGTTTAAGCTCTCGAGTTGATAAACCAGGCCCGTCGCTAACCGTGACCTTAAATCTGCCAACTGTATTTTCAATGTTGCCGGGTTATTCAGTGATGCGACTAAAAGTTGGCAGCCTGAGTCTTGCAATCGATTAAAGCAGTGAAATAACGCTTCTTCCCACTCTGGGTTGCCAGCAACAGCCTCTAACTCATCTAAGCACACTAAATTTAAGCTCTCTAACGACTGCAACACTTCTGGTGACGCTGTTTTGACTAACTCTGCTAGCGGTAAATATAACGTCTTCTTTTGGCTGGCTTGTGCTTGTTCTGCAATGGCTAATGATAAATGAGTTTTACCTGATGATGCCCCTCCCCATAAATAGAGAAAACGGGGTTCCTTCTGTTGACAGAATGAAGAGACTACCTCGGCTAACTCTTGCTCGCTAAAGTGAAAGTTTGCTATTTGATACAGCACTTGCGGATTCAACCGCAATGGCATTTGTGTCGCAGATAAAGTCATCCTTGTTCTTGATCTGTCGAATAAAGTTCACTGTCAAGGTAACGCTTATGAGTATGGCGTAACAAAACCATCACGACAGCTGCAACTGGTAATGCCAGCAGGACACCAATAAAACCAAATAATTGTGCTCCAGCCAGTACGGCGAATAAAACGGCAACGGGATGTAATCCAATGCGTTCGCCAACAAACCGGGGCGTCAATACCACCCCTTCTATTAACTGTGCAAAACCAAAAACACTGACAACCATAATGACAGGTAGCCATTCATGAAATTGAAAGAAAGCAGCCACGCCAGACAAGCCTATGCCAACGATTAGCCCTAGATAAGGTACAAAACTGACTATCCCTGCAATAACGCCGAGTAGAAGTGCTAGCTCTAGCCCCACAAGACTAAGCCCGATCGTATAGATAATTGCTAATGCGAACATGACCATTAATTGGCCACGGATAAATGCCGCCAGCATATCGTCACACTCTAGGGATAAAGCAATAACTTGCTTTGCATAACGGCGGGGCAATAAAGCTCTGAAACGAGCAACGATATCATCCCAATCTCTCAGCAGGTAGAAAGTTAATACGGGGACTAAGACAAGATTTGTTAACCACTGCAAGATTGCGAGCCCGGAACTTGTCATATAGCCGAACACGCTGCCAGCTACTTGACCAACGCTGGCCCAATAATCAATCAGGTTTTGTTTAATACTACTGACATCAAATATTTCGACTGGAAAGCCCAGTGATGCTAACCAAGGAATCGTCGTTGATTGGAATAACCCCAAGTACTCTGGCAAACGTTTAAAAAGCGCTCCTACTTGGGCTGTCAGTAATGGTATTAAGACTAGAAACAGCAACAAACCCACTGTTAATAACACGGCAAAAACAATCGATACAGAAAGCGTTCTTGATAATTTCCGCTCTTCTAATCTGTCCACAATGGGGTCACCTAGATATGCAAATAATGCGGCCATGAAGAATGGCATAAGCACCGGTGCTAACAAATAGAAAACCCAGCCGAAGGCCAGCGTCGCGACAATAAGAAAGAGCTTATGCGCGTCAGTGACTAATTGTTCTGGTGTTGCTGCCATGCTCGCCTTCCCCACACTATTATGTATTCTGCGCCACTAATGATAACGCTGATAATGACTAATGAAATACCCGTTTCTACCCAATCTTGAATTGCTAGGTCAGCATAATGCTGCACTATAACCGCAAACACCAATAAGATTTGTAATAAGGTATTTATTTTACTACTCCATAATGGCAACAACTTATATTGTCCAAACAGAGCATGATAAGCCAGTGCGCCTGTTATGATCATAATATCGCGGCCCAATACTAGCCATAGTAACCAGTTAGGTAAAAAATTTAACCAGGTCAACGTCGCAAAGCTCGCAACCAATAATAGTTTGTCTGCTAAGGGATCAAGAATCGAGCCTAGGCGAGATTCCCAATGATAGTGCTTGGCTAAGAAACCATCTAACGCATCAGATATACCCGCTATGGCAAATAACACCATGGCCAGACCAAACTGATGGTCCAATAACGCTAAAATAACGGGGAAGATCAGTAAAATACGGATGATGGAAATTAAATTCGGGATGTCTTTTCTAGTCAAGGGCGCAACCGATAATAAAGTGTGTCTGAATCCGCCTCTTTGGGCGCTTCTATTAATAG
Source organism: Piscirickettsiaceae bacterium (assembly GCA_018646825.1). Classification (GTDB taxonomy): domain Bacteria; phylum Pseudomonadota; class Gammaproteobacteria; order Nitrosococcales; family Methylophagaceae. The sequence continues at coordinate 3,927 of JABGUA010000135.1, read as the reverse complement.
GCCATCCTTTTTTACTACGTGGTTAAAAATGACGAGGCCAGATGCTAATCGTACCCTTAAATCTAGTTGTTTGTCTCTTAAGCTGACAACATTAACTTCTGACACGACTTTTAAACTGTTGAGATATGATTGGACTCTTGAATAATCGGTAAAGTCATTAATATCCTGAACAGCCAACTTATAATCTCGTTTCGAACCTTGTTGATCCACAACCGCGTATTGCTTTGCTAGCTGATCAGCTATCTGATTCACACCTGCTGTCATCGCGACCCTCATTGTCCCCTGCGTTTTGAGCGCTTGATGATGCTCCCCTTCTACCCATTCCCAGTCGACTGATATTTCTCCCTGGTTTTCGATAACCTTTGCTAAGATGACCAAGTCAGCACCATAGCGTTGCGACGCCTGCATGAAAGCATTATCTTTAGTCATTTTTTCTCCGGCCTGAGCAAACCGAAGTTGATGTTGGTCTTGCAGATCCATCAAAGGCAAAAACAGGGACAACCCCCGTTCTTGTGCTGATAGCTTAATGCCTTTATAAAGTGGCCTTCTTTCATCTTCTACGCCAAATATTTTTTGTTTACCGGACTCATTGACTATTAACCAAACAATCATTTCCGGCCGCGACTTTTTCCAGATGGGTAAACCCATTGCTGAAATTGCCTGGTTTAGCGCTTGTTCATTAAAGATTAGCCGTAATTGCTGAACTGAATTCGCATTTGTAACATCGCGCTCATAAGCATATTGTTCTACAAACTGATCCGCCTGAGCTAATAAGGGGGTTAAATCTTTATTCGCTAATGCTGTTTGATTTCCTAGTACCTTTAATAAGACCTGCTGTAATATTTTAAGCGTCGCCCGCTCCCTCTCTTGGTCATTTTGACTCTCGATAGGCGTGCTAGCTTGATACAGGTCTACCATCGCTATTGCGAAGGTAGGTGTGCACATTAAGGAAATTAGCACAAAAAATAATCTGGACATTATGGTATTCTATCACGCTGTTTTTATAGGCGCGCATGCCACTTTTTTTCTTCAGGAACTGTCAATGACCAAAGCCACCGACTCGGATTCTTCATCTCTTAGCTACCGTGATGCTGGTGTCGATATTGAGGCTGGAAATGCCTTAGTCGACCGTATCAAACCTTTCGCAGCTAAAACGCGCCGCCCTGGTGTCATGGCAGGATTAGGCGGCTTTGGTGGCTTATTTGAATTGCCAGTTGACCGTTATAAAAAACCTATCTTAGTCTCTGGTACTGATGGCGTTGGCACAAAATTACGTTTGGCTATTGAATCTGGTATTCATGACACGATTGGGATTGATTTAGTCGCAATGTGTGTGAATGACATTATTGTCTTAGGCGCTGAGCCTCTTTTCTTTTTAGATTATTACGCCACTAGCCAGCTTGATTTAGATGTCGCCACATCCGTTGTCTCGGGCATTGCCGATGGCTGTTTATTAGCAGGTGCTGCATTGGTTGGCGGTGAAACAGCAGAAATGCCAAGCATGTATGAAGATGGTGATTATGATCTTGCTGGCTTTTGTGTCGGTGTCGTTGAAAAAGACAATGTGATTGATGGTAGTCAGGTACAAGCTGGTGACGTTCTTATTGGTCTCGCCTCTTCTGGCCCACATTCAAATGGTTACTCACTTATTCGTAAAGTGTTAGAACGCAGTGGCCAAACATTATCCACCCCTTTAGGCGACAAGACGCTTGGTGAATTGTTATTAGCACCGACCAAAATTTATGTTAAATCATTGTTATCTCTACATGAAAAGATAAATATTCATGCGCTATCGCATATCACAGGTGGTGGCTTATTAGAAAATATTCCTCGCGTTCTGCCTGATAATGTTGATGCTGTAATTGAAGCCGATAGCTGGCAACGTCCGATTATCTTTGATTGGTTGCAAGAGCAAGGCAATATCATCGATGAAGAAATGTACCGTACCTTTAATAATGGTATCGGGATGGTCGTTTGTGTTGCAGAAGATGATGTCGAACAAACCTTGATCTTATTAAAAGAATCTGGCGAAACTGCAATGCGGATAGGACGCATCGTTCACTCCGACAGTGCTGACCCACAAGTCTTAATTAAATAATTATGACGACAAGCTACACGCCCGCTAAGCTCGTTATCCTGATTTCTGGTCGTGGCAGTAACATGGTATCAATTTTGGATGCGATCATGGCTAATCGGTTGAATGCCGATATCGTTGCTGTCATAAGTAATCGACCCGATGCCGCGGGCTTATCCGCTGCGGCGGCTCAGGGCATTGTTACTGACGTTGTCGACCACACTGAGTTTGACTCCCGTGATACCTTTGATCGCGCTTTGGCTAATACCATAGACCGTTTTAAACCTGACCTGGTTATTTTAGCTGGTTTTATGCGTATTTTAACTGCTGATTTCGTTGCACACTTCAATGGAAAACTGATTAATATTCACCCCTCTTTATTACCCAAATTTAAAGGGCTCAATACCCATCAACGTGCTCTTGAGGCCAAAGAAGCTGAACATGGTGCAACTGTCCACTTTGTCACTGCTGAACTTGATGATGGCCCTATTGTCTTACAAGCTAGAGTCCCTGTTCTAGCTGATGATGATGCCACTACATTAGCTAAACGGGTTTTGGCACAAGAACATCAGTTATATCCCAATGCCATTAAAAAGATTATTGAGGATCGGGCCTTTTAGTCGTTATAAGCTTATGAACAGATGTCTTCCCATATGCTTATTTTTGCTGTTTTCTTCAGCGCTATTTGCACAAGACTTGCCTGACTTCTCTGCCAACTACCTTATTCGTCTCAATGGTATTCAAGCGGGTGAATTAAAACGTAGCCTCGTGACGCAAGCTGATGGTAAACGCCTATTTAAATCTAAAACACAAGCCAAAGGTGTCTTTGCCTTGTTTAAGCCTGAAAAAATAGTCGAAACAAGTTTATGGCATAAAAGTGATAACGACCTGATTGCACCGCTACAGTATCGCTATACCCGTACTGGTGGAAAAAAAGATAAAACCATGGCACTGGATTTCGATTGGTCTGAGAAACAACTTCAAATTGATGATAAAAAACAACCTTGGTCTCTCGCTATAGAAGCCGGGACTTTAGATAAACTAGTCTATCAACTTGCTCTCATGACAGATTTAGCTAAAGCCCAACACCAGTTCAATTATCGTATTGCCGACGGTGGCAAAATAAAACAGTATAAAATTACAGAGGTGAGTCGTGAAACCATCTCCACGCCTTTAGGGGATATAGAGACCATTAAGCTCACACGCGAACGTAGTCGCCCAAAAGATCGAAAAACAACATTATGGTGTGCACCAGCCTTAAACTATTTGCCTGTTATGCTCGAACATATTGAAAAGGATGGCACCATCTTTTCCGCCAGTCTACGGCGCTTATCAGGCATTAATACTGATAATGCTTTTAAGCCTAAACAAAATAAAGCGATAGTATCTGAGTAACCCACTTTCTTCATAGGTTAAATTAATGACCAACAAAAAGTTCGAGATCGTAAGCGAGACAACCCCTTTTAAAGGTTTTTTTAGCGTCAAACAATTTGATCTTAAGCATACTTTATACAAAGGGGGATGGAGTCAAACCATTACGCGAGAAGTCTTCCACCGTGGCAATTGTGTTGCCGTTTTACTTTATGATCCTGACCGAGATGAAGTTGTTTTAATAGAACAGTTCCGTATGGGTGCCATTCAATTACCAGCCGAACAAGCTTGGCTTTTAGAAATCGTCGCGGGTGCTATAGAGAAAGGTGAAACAGCTGAAGCGGTCGCTTACCGTGAGTCGATGGAAGAAGCCAACTGTGAGATTGAGACTTTGATAAAAATCAATGAGTTTTTCACCTCGCCCGGTGGCACTTCAGAATTACTCACTCTTTTTTGCGGTAAAATTGATACGCGTGATGTTG
>JABGUA010000166.1 GCA_018646825.1 Piscirickettsiaceae bacterium | reverse complement strand
GATTAACATCTATTTCCCGGCTGCAGCAGCAGAAAAAGCGGCCGACCGGATTATCGAAGATATTTGGGGTCCAGAAGGACAACCACCTCAAAAGTCAGGGCCCGAACAAACAGAACAACAATCCAGCGCTGAAAAAGTAGGTCTAGCTATTCTAGATTGGTTTATCACTCCCGCTGCAGCTGAGCCTGATTTAAATATTAACTCTGCTGCTGTCACAGCCATTCAAGCCAATATGAAAACGCGCCACAATAACTTAAAACCCTATTTTGATAATGGCGCAGTCGGCCTGACTAATCAGGGTTTAGTGGGAATGCACAATATCAAAGCGGTGTCCTTAAAGGATAGAAATAAGCTAAATGGCTTAATTGCTGATGAAAATAAAGATCGCCAAGCTTTATATGCAGAAATTGCCAGAGCCAATGGCCACCCAGAATGGCAAGCGGAAATACAAGCCACTTTCGCTAGACGCTGGATCGATAAAGCAGCAAAAGGGTGGTGGTATCAAAGTGGCAGTAGCTGGAAACAAAAGTAATCACACGACTCAATTAAATAATTTAACTCAATGAACCAGTGATGGTGTAACATCGCTGGTTTTTTGTTTGAATTCAACTCTAATTTTAAGTTAAAGAGAAAGCATTATGGCAAGGCGAAACCGTCGGCGCCAATTACCACAAGATCCAGTAACAGTGACGATCGAATCGCTATCCCATGATGGACGAGGTATTGCACGAATTGAAGGTAAAACTATCTTCATTGATGGGGCTTTAACAGGAGAAACGGTGCAGTTTCTTTATACAAAAAAGCACAGCAAATTCGATGAAGGTAAAACGATTTCAGTTGCTAACCCTGCCGATGACCGAGTCGAAGCAAAATGCCAACATTTCGGGCTTTGCGGAGGCTGTAGCTTGATGCACATGTCGCCAGAAGCACAACTGACTTTAAAACAAAATACCCTTATGGAGCAAATGAGCCATTTTGGTAAAGTGGTACCACAGGAATGGTTAGCACCATTAACTGGTCCGCTATGGGGCTATCGTCGTAAGGCACGTCTTGGCGTAAAACATGTCCCTAAAAAAGAACGAGTATTAGTCGGTTTTAGAGAAAAGGGCACGCCATATTTAGCGTTATTAGAACAATGTGAAGTATTAGATCCAAGAGTGGGTAGTCGTCTTGCTGATCTAGGAGAGATGATTGGGACGTTAGCGGCTTATAACCGTATTGCTCAAATTGAAGTTGCGATGGATGATGAACATGTTGCTTTAGTATTTAGAAATTTAGATGCGCTTTCAGACGCAGACCAACAAATTTTGATTCGGTTTGGCCAAGACAATAATTTCTTGATCTACTTACAATCAGGTGGACCAGACACAGTCACAGCGATTTTGCCACTAGCACCACAGTTAAGTTATTCACCCGAGCCTGGCTTAACGTTGAATTTTGAACCCAATGACTTTACCCAGGTTAATGCGGGTATCAATCAAAAAATGATACAAAAAGCGATGGGGTTACTGGATATTTCAGCACAAGATCGCATCTTAGATCTGTTTTGCGGTTTAGGTAATTTCAGTTTACCAATGGCAAAAAGAGCCAATGAAGTCGTCGGTGTAGAAGGTGATGCGGCCTTAGTCAGACATGCACAAAGTAATGCCGCTCTTAATAAACTAGACAACGCGGTATTTGAGCAGGCCGATTTAACAAAAACGACACTAAAAGAATACCCATGGGCAAAAGCAGGCTTTAATAAAATATTGTTGGACCCACCAAGAAGCGGTGCTTTTGAGGTGTTACCACAGCTTGCAGAATTGGGTGCTGAACGTATTGTTTACGTATCTTGTAATCCTGCAACCTTAGCGAGAGATGCCGGCGAATTAGTTAATGAACTGGGTTATACACTTCTATCAGCAGGGATTATGGATATGTTTCCACATACCAGCCATGTAGAATCAATTGCTGTTTTTGTTAAAGCATAATCTTAGGAAACGATACCAACGCAGTTGACGAAGGAGTTGATTCGTTTTGGCCATTGAGTGACGGTAGATTATTCAAGTTTTTAATTAAAAAACAAAATGGTACTAAAGTACAATTGATCCTATTTAGTGATACACGTATCATCACGTTCATGGCATCAAGTTCTATATGTCTTGAAGTATTATTTTAATTTAAATTAACGTAACAATATTAAGCCAAGTTTGGTGTGAGCCAAGTACGGAAAGCTACAGGTGTTCAATACGCGATTAAAGATGGCTGGGGTGCATTTTTCAATAAAGGAAAAATGACATGAAAAAAATTATATTATTAGCATCAGCATTATTGTTGTCTGCTCAAGCTCAAGCTCAAGCTGCAATCGTTAGTGGCCCAGATATTATTGCTGCTATTAGTGTTCAAGAAGACAGCCCAACCAATACTGCCCAACAAGGTTTTAATGAGCAACAAGGTGTAGTGTTGAGCCGTGACATTTCTGTTGATGGCGGAACAATTGCTAAAGGAACAAGAGTAGATAGTCATCTTATCTTCCTAAACACAAGCGGAAATACAAAAGCTGACGACGCTCAAAAGTGGTTGTTTAGCGGTAACATCTTAGGAGTTATGTCTAACAAAAGTGGTTCTTTAATGAATGATAGCAATGATTTATTAGCTGCTTTCAACGACTACTTCACAACGGGTAGCAGCTTACCATTTAATGCCGCTGGCTTAGAACAAAATAACTTTAATACTGGTGATGGCTATCTTTTATCAGGAGCAGCTTTAGCCTTAAGAATGGTTGTAACGGAGCCAGGTGATTGGATTCGTGTTGTGACAGTTTTAGAAGTCCCTGTTCCAGCTGCATTGTTCCTCTTTGCACCTGCACTATTGGGTTTCTTAGGCTTACGCAAAAAAGCGAAAGCAGCATAAAGCTAAGACAAAGCTAAGCTAGTCTAACTAGTTTAAAGCCGGGGTGAATATTTTATTCACCCCGGCTTTTTTATG
>JABGUA010000059.1 GCA_018646825.1 Piscirickettsiaceae bacterium | reverse complement strand
GAAACAGCAGGCGCTTGCTCTTTTGCAACAACAAAGTCAGCAGGGCTTGGCACAGCAGCAAAATTTACAACAACGGATACAGCAGCAAACTCAGCGGCTAGAGGACTCAGACGAAGAAATGGAATTGCTTCAAGAGCAGTTGGGTGAGCACGAACTAGCGCTTGAAAGCACACAATTAAACTTGCAAGACTTAGAAGTTGATAAAAAATCTGTAGAGACGCAACTTGGGCAAGCTAGGCTCGAGTTTAGTCAAAAGCAGCAACAAGTGATGCAACTGCAGGCACGCAAAGACAGTGTGTTGGCGCAGATAACCAGTTTAGGTCGTTCTGTTGAACGTTTGCACGAACAACGTGCACAGTGGCGTGATAAACAAACCGAGATTGAATCTCGGGATGGCAGCCAGCAACAACTAGATGATGGATCTGAGAAGAACCTGGCGGAGCAACTGGAGAGACTGCTTACTTTGCGTGTGGAAGCAGAGACTAAAATGGAGCAAGGGCGGCATGGCATTAACCAATTAGAACAGGTGATGCGCCAGCTAGAAAAACAGCAGCTTCAACGAGACAATGAGATTCAACAAGCTGATCGAGTGTTGCAAGATGAGCGTTTAATTGAACGCGAGTTAGAGGTTAATGCAGAACATATTAAAAAATCGATGATAGAGCAAAACGTACTGGTAGAAAAACTGGCAGAAGTACTACCGGAGTCTATTAATCAAGAACAGTTAAGTCGCTTACTAGAGCAGTGTCAGAATCGCATCAAGCGCCTTGGTGCGATCAACTTAGTAGCGATTGAAGAATATAAGTTGCAACAAGAGCGCAAAGCCTTTCTTGATCTGCAGCACGATGAAGTAATTGACGCTTTAGATAGTTTAGAACAGGCAATGCAAAAAATTGATAAAGAAACACGGGCTCGATTTAAGCAAACATTTGACACAATAAATGAGAGTTTAGGTAGCCTATTTCCCAAAGTATTTGGAGGCGGGCGGGCTTCGCTTGAACTCACTGATGACGACATGTTATCGACGGGTGTCACTATTATGGCGCAGCCTCCTGGCAAAAGAAACAGTAGTATTCATTTGTTGTCAGGTGGAGAAAAAGCATTGACTGCAATAGCCTTAGTTTTTTCTATATTTCAGCTCAACCCGTCACCTTTTTGTATGTTAGATGAAGTGGATGCACCCTTAGATGACGCCAATGTAGAACGCTATGCTCGCCTTGTAAAAGAAATGTCAGCTCAGGTGCAATTTATCTATATTAGCCATAATAAAATTGCCATGGAAATGGCAACCCAGTTGTTGGGCGTCACTATGCAAGAAGCTGGGGTGTCCAGAGTCGTGACAGTGGACGTAGACCAAGCTATTAACATGACAGATCAAACTTTAGCTATTTAGCAATCATCGAGTATGCATCAAGTATCTATTTAGTGTTTATTTAGTGTTTATTTATCGTTTTTATCGCTTTTAATGGGTGTATTATCAAATAACACTATAAAAACAAGGCCTAAAGGTTTTATATCTATTATTTAGAAGGTATAGTTAAGTAAGACTTTACATGCTTTGCGGCATAATAATAATTTTTAAAAATAGAAATTCTTATGGCATTAACAACGTGGTTATTGATGTTAGGTGGTTTAACTTTTGTGGCCGTCGTAATAGATGGTGTGCGGCGTATGTTCGTCAGCCATGCAGCGTTGAAGATTGATATAGACGAAAGCTACTGTGACCTGCCTGTCGTAACTTACAGCAGTGAGTTACCTAATGGCGGAGCGCGCGTTGTGACTGCTGAACGCAAACCAGCAGTGACTGTCGAAATCACAAACATTGACCTCGAACCGACTGGTAATTTAGAAGCTGCAAATCTGCAAGCAGACACTTTGGTTGATGAAGTCCCTAAAGTTACCCAGTTAACGAGCACTACCTCTTCTTTGACAGAATTTATAGAACAACATGAAGTGGCCGAAGAACGTGAGACTGAGCACCCCGATGTGGGTGAAGTTGTGTTTGAGGACTTAGCTTTAGTTGAACTGGCAAACCTAGATCTAGTTGAATTAGCTGATCCTGCTTTAGTTGAATTAGTGCCGCAAGACTTGACGGTTTCAGATCCTGTGGTAATGGACCTACGGGTAGAAGATGAATTTGAATTTACCTCTGACTTTGCCACTGATTGCAGCACTGATTCATCTGCCAGCGCTGAAATAACAGGCGAGCAGTCGGACATAGCTTTGGATGTGACATTGGATGCGGCAGAGATTATGACAGAGGTTATGACAGAGGGTAGAGCTGTCATTGAGAGTCGAGATGAAAGTAGTGATATGGATGTTGGTAAAGAACACTTTAGTCTCGATCGAACCCCCATCAGCTTATCAAGCGAAGAAATAGAAGCATTAACTAATGCTAGCGATGAGCAAAACCTGATACCGAATACGCCAGACGTTATTTTAGCCAGTTCAGACTTTGATCCTACTCGGCCAGTTCATGAACTGGTAGAAACTAATTCAATGGTACAAAGTGATTTATTTGCTGAGCAGGATCTCACTTCACTGGTCACGGTCAAAAGTAGTGTAGGTCATGATTTACTTGAAACCAGTGATGATATCTTGTTTAGTGATACAGGGATTGAAGGATTATATGCGCAAGAGGTTTCCGTGCATGACTCGGATGTTTTGACTGAGCGCAGCGAAGATCAAAGCCTCTCCAAACGTTTTGCGAAGGTCACTTCCATGACCTTTGGTAAAAAACTATTGAGTCGAAAGCGAGTGGCAGAACAACAAGCTTTGGATGCTGTTGAAGAAGAAAGTGCACACCATGGGACAGATGTTGAGCAAGTCATTAGTATTCTTGTCACAGCCAACGATCGCCAAGGTTTCTATGGGCCTCAATTGCTTCAATTAGTCAAAGCATGCGGCATGGTGTTTGGAGAAATGGAGATCTTCCATCGCTTCGAAGATGGACTAAGGTTAGGTAAAACCCAATTCAGTATGGCCAACATGATGGAACCAGGCACTTTTGACCTTGGTGATATAGATCATTTGCATACCCCAGGAGTGGTCTTCTTTTTGGGTCTGCCAATGGCTCAAGATAGTATGCAAGCCTTTGACTATATGCTTGAAACTGCCCAGTGTTTGGCGAGTAACCTTGGGGGTGGCGTACTTGACGAGCAGCGCAGCGTCATGCGTCCCCAGACCATTGCCCATTGTCGCCAGCAAATCCGTGATTTTGAACGACGTCATTTGACACGTCGTGCACAGCTCTAACTCTTTAATAGTTTAAAAATAACGATGTCAAATACGCTTATGACGCAACTCGACGTCATTAAAGACCAATTGCGCGAGCATAATCACAGCTACTACATATTTGATAATCCCACGGTTCCCGATGCTGAGTATGATCGGCTGATGCAACAACTTTTAACCATCGAAAAAGCTAACCCGCAATGGGTAACTGCTGACTCTCCAAGCCAAAGAGTGGGAGACAAACCCCTTGAGAGTTTTAAACAAGTCACCCACGCACTTCCCATGCTTTCTCTAGATAACGCTTTTAATGGGGATGATTTACGTGATTTTGATCGTCGTGTTAGAGAGCGTTTGCATAAATATCTTCAACGGCCCCTAGACCAGCTAATTGGGTATGCCTGCGAACCTAAGCTGGATGGCATTGCTGTCAGTCTTACCTATGAAAAAGGCATCTTAGTCACCGCAGCCACACGGGGTGATGGCAATCGTGGTGAAGACATTACTCAAAATATCCGCACCCTTGATTCAGTTCCGTTGTGTTTAATTGGTAAAAATTGGCCTAAAACCCTCGAAGTAAGAGGTGAAGTCTATATACCAAGTGTGGGCTTTAAAGCCCTCAATACAAAATTAGTTGAACAAGGGCTCAAGACTTATGTTAACCCCCGGAATACTGCTGCTGGAAGTCTGCGTCAGCTGGATAGCAGGATTACAGCGCAAAGGCCTCTAGAGATGTGTGCCTATAGCATTGGTCTGGTCAGTGAAGAAAGCCCTTTACCCCTGCAACATTTCGATATTTTGCACCAATTGCAGGTCTGGGGATTCAAAATTAATACTGAAATGCGTCGGGTGCAAGGGATCGAAGCCTGTTTAGACTATTACCAAGCATTGGCAGTCAAACGGAGTCATTTAGCCTACGAAATTGATGGTATTGTTTTTAAGGTTGATAAATTGGAACTGCAACAAAGTTTAGGTTTTGTTGCACGCGCCCCTCGATGGGCCATTGCCCATAAATTTCCAGCTCAAGAAGAAATGACACGTGTATTAAAAGTTGAATTTCAGGTAGGACGGACTGGAGCAGTCACACCAGTGGCTCGATTAGAGCCAGTATTTGTTGGTGGAGTGACCGTGAGTAATGCGACCTTACATAATATGGATGAAATACAACGTTTAGATCTCCACATAGGTGATACGGTGATTGTACGCCGCGCTGGTGACGTGATTCCCAAGGTTGTCAAAGTAGTGTTAGAACGGCGACAAGCGAATGCACAGGTTATAGAGGCGCCCTTAACTTGTCCTAAGTGTGAAGGTCCTGTCGAGAGGGAGGATGGTGAAGCTACATTAAGATGCGTCAATGGCTTAAGTTGTGCTGCTCAGATTGTACAAACCATCAAACATTTTGTGTCTCGCAAAGCAATGGACATTGATGGCTTGGGTGAAAAGCAAGTACAAAGCTTAGTTGAATCGGGCAGAGTAAAACATATTGCAGATTTATATTCCTTAGATCAGACTGCGCTAATAGCGATGGATCGTATGGGAGAAAAATCTGCTAATAATCTTCTTTCTGCTTTACAAAAAAGCAAAGCCACAAGTTTGGCTAAATTTTTATTTAGCTTAGGCATACGTGAGGTTGGAGAAGCTACGGCGCGCAGT
>JABGUA010000198.1 GCA_018646825.1 Piscirickettsiaceae bacterium | reverse complement strand
TAAATGTATGAAGGAAATAAGCAGTAGTGATGTGCTAACATTCGTTCAAGCTTTCCAACATCAGAACACTTAATGACGCAAATGGATATTCAACTATCTAATTTTAATATAAATCGCATTCGGATTTTTACTGCTCTGGCGAGCTTATTACTCTCGCTTCAAGCTGTTTACTTCGATGACATTCTTAACCGCGATGGTATTATGTACCTGCAGATGGTAGAAGCTTATTTAGCTGGTGGCTTAATTGCCGCCCGTACCATTTTTGATTGGCCGGCATTTTCTATCCTGGTGGCTTGGATACATCAAATCACACCCTTTTCTATAGAAACCAATGCCTTTATTACTAACAGTCTGTTATTTTTGTTACTTACTGATGCCTTAGTGTTAATTAGTAGCATAATCGTATCATCCCAGCGCCAACTTCTTATTGCTTCAATCCTAATTCTCTGCTTCATGCCCATTAACGAATATCGTGATTTTATTATTCGAGATGTCGGGTACTGGGCTTTTTGTAGTTTAGCGTTATATCAATTCATGAAATATATGCAAACCCCTTCTTTTAGTCGAGCTACGCTATGGCAAGCCTTTATGATAATTGCAATTCTATTCCGCATTGAAGGCACCGTTATCTTTTTAGCACTGCCCCTTTTCTTACTCTTCAACCAGCCCTTCACTATCGCTTTTAAACAATTAATTCAAACATATTACTTGCTGCTCATTAGTTCATTTATCATCATTCTATTTGTGCTCACCCAAGCAGATATTGTTTCAGCTTTTTCCAAACTTGCTTCCATACCCTCAACCTACCTCAACCTCAATAAATATTCCGAAAAACTCATCACGAGTAGTGAAATTATAGAAACGCAAATTTTAAATAAATATTCTGCTGATTATGCGCCTCTTATGGTTATCTCTGGCCTATTAACAATGCTCGTCTATAAAATTTTAAAATTATTTTCGGCAAGTTATATTATTATTTATCTCACGACTTTGAATAAGAAAAGTACGTCTCATTTTCCCCTGTATCAGAAATTACTCTTCTATTTTTTCGCACTGAATATCTTAATCTTGACGATTTTTTTATTTAAACAATATTTTATTTCTGGCCGTTACACTATTTTGGCTTTAATCGGTCTATTACTACTTGTCATTCCACGACTTTGCCAAAATATTGAAAGGTTCTGGTTGAATAAGGACTTGTGGCCTTTAACTCTAATCGGGTTAGCATTATTTTACAGCGTGGCTGATACCGCGACACTTTCAAACTCTAAAACTTATATCAAAGACACTGCACTATGGGCAGCTCATAACTTACCTAGCGGCAGCCGAGTAATAACCGACGATGAATTTACTTTTTACTACTTTGATAGAGAGTCAACAGCAGTATCACTATGTGTTAAGCCAATTTTCAGGCCTAATGATTTTACTGCTGAACATGCCTCTATAAACCCATACCCATCAGGCTTCTGTTCTGAAGAAAAAGCAACTGATTATCGTAATTATGATTATGTTCTTGTTGTCGAGAAAAAGCGCCACCCCGAACTCAGGGCTTTTCTGAAAACACTTTCTATCAAACGTATATATTATCTAGAGAATGATCGGCTTGAAGATGGTGCATCTGTTTATCAAGTAATAAAGTAATAATTTTTTCTTAAAATGACTGACAATTTTATGAACAACTGGGAAGCGATACTAAAATCAAATCGCCTATTTGATTTCAATAGCCTGTGGTCTTATAAAGCGGATTGGTTTGAAGAACCAAATATCCGCCGTGGCGGTTGGAGTGGCGTTGTGAAAATACCCCTTGAACAAGTCGACGATAGTCCTGTTTTTATTTTTATAAAGCGCCAGGAGAATCACATGAGTCGCACTTGGCGCCACCCTATTTCAGGCATTGCGACCTTTCAAAAAGAATTCGATAACTTAAAACGTTTTCATCGTTATAAAATTCCAACATTAGAGTTAGTCTACTTTGGCACTCGGTCATATAACGGCAATCACCAGGCGATTATTGCGACCAAAGACTTAGAAGGCTACTATCCGCTTGACGAATTATTTCTTAACTTTGACCTAGAAATACTCAAAAGTTGGCAAGGCAGACAAAATCTACTAAAAGCCGCCGCAAAAGTACTCAGTCGTATGCATCAACATCACCTACAGCATAATAGTCTTTATCCAAAACATATTTTTGCAAAACCTATTGGTGACAGTTGGGATATCAGGATCATTGATTTAGAAAAAGCCAAACGTCGTTTCTTTAAAAGTACTGCCATTCTAAGAGATTTGGGTACTTTACGACGTCATACTCCTAACTGGACCACAAAAGAGCAAATCACCTTTTTTAAAGCTTATGTGGGTGAATTCAAATTATCCTCCGAATCTAAAAAGCTTTGGTATCAAATTCAAGATCGTATTTTAAGCAAATCAAAATAGTCTCAACTTTTTGTCCCTTGCTATACTGTCTCTACTCTAACTGACATTACTTATATTAAAAGACTCTTTTTATGATCGTATTAGGTTTATCTGGTGCTGTTAATCATGATGCTTCAGCAGCACTTTATATTGATGGAAAACTCATTGCCGCTGCTGAAGAAGAACGTTTCCTTCGTGATAAACATGCAAAAGGCCGAATGGCCTACCACGCGACGCAATTCTGCATCAAACAAGCAGGCATTACGCCAAAAGATATCGATATCGTTGCCTTTCCCTATTCTGAAATCGATCTAAAATCACCCGCTCGTTGGCATTATGCCAAGCGATATTGGTATGCACCTGACCGAGGTTTAACAGCACTATTTAATGGTAATCGTCGTTATAAACGTAACCATGAAAGTGTCATGAAATTACTCGATGATCTAGGTATTGGTGCTGATCGTGTTAAGTTTGTGCCCGTTGAACATCATTTAGCCCATGCCAGTAGTGCATACCATTTAAGTGGCTTTAAAGAAAAAACGGCCATTATCGGCATCGATGGTAAAGGCGAATATGCCACAACCTTTTTTGGCTATGGTGAAAACGGCCAAATTCATAAAATTAAAGAATTTTATGACCCTGATTCCCTTGGCGGTATGTATGGTGCGCTAACAGAGTTTCTTGGCTTTGAAATGCTCGATGGTGAATTTAAAGTCATGGGCATGGCACCTTATGGTGACCCAACCCGTTTCGATTTTTCGCAATTGATTGAATTTGGTGATGGTGAATTTAAAGTCAATACCGAGCTTGTTAACACTCTAGGTGCAAGGCGTTATAAAAAAGACGGTAAAGGCTACTTCTTCAGTAAGAAATTATTGGAATGGCTCGGACCTATGCGTGGTGGTGATGAAATTGATGACCCTTATATTGATTACGCTGCCAGCATCCAAGACCTATTAGAGAAAACCGCCTTACATTTAATTGAATATCATCTCGGCGATATTATTCGTGAAACGGGTAAAGTCTGTTTCGCTGGTGGCGTCGCGCTTAACGTAAAACTCAACCAACGTATTATTGCAATGGATGGTGTTAAGGAGCTATTCGTACAGCCTGCTGCCAGTGATGCAGGCACCGCCATTGGCGCTGCTAGTTACGCATCAGAGATGGCGGGGGTTCCAGTTGAAAAAATGGAACATGTCTACTTAGGTCCTTCCTACACCACAGAAGAATGTATTGCTGCTTGTGATGCACATCAACAAGACGTTGATTGGACTCGTCTCGATGACGTATGCAAACAAACCGCTGAGTTGCTCAATGATGGCAACCCAATTTCTTGGTTTCAAGGTCGGATGGAGTTTGGGCCACGTGCTTTAGGTAATCGTAGTATTTTAGGTAGCCCAAATCATTCCGGGGTCGCAGACCGTATTAACGCACAGATTAAATACCGGGAGCGCTGGCGTCCATTCTGCCCAAGCATGCTTGATACTATCGCTCCTGAAATTTTGCAGACAGCGCACCCAAGTCCTTATATGACTTTTACCTTTGATGTCGCAGAAGAATGGAAATCACGGATCCCTGAAGTCGTCCATGAAGACGGCACCGCACGTGCTCAAATTGTCACTGAAGCGACTAACCCAAGATACTATAAGCTACTACAAGAAATGGAGAAACTAAACGGCAATGGTGTGGTTTTAAATACTTCATTAAATCGCCGAGGTGAGCCTATGGTTTGCAGTCCAACCGATGCGCTTAATATGTTTTTTGGCTCCGATTTGGAATACCTTGTGATGGAAGATATTCTGGTGACAAAAAAGTAAACGTTTTATTTTTTATACCATAAGACGGAGGTAAACAGTGACCTCGTGCTCTGGTAAGTTGATAAAATTAGGCTCCTCCTCAATTGTTTCTTGGTGACTAAGCAATGTTGAATATGGAACTATTTTTTAATCTAATGTTCACATTAGTGAGACACAATTGTTATTGTCTCGATGTGGTCAATGCTAAAAATTCAGGTGATGAAGAGGTTTAATTTGTATTTTCAAATGAGACCAAAACGTATTTTGATCTCATACACTATCGAAAACAAGGGACTCTTTAACACCAGAATGTCACTGCTTCAATGATAGATTTTATCCTTTGAAGGCATTCTTAAATCTGCATTTTTAACATGACAATGACTTTCTTGTTAGGAGGTATTTAGCCATGAAGAAAATTTTAATTAATGTCAGATACTGGATGTAATTATAGTGACGCTCGCAAGTATCATTATGGTCGGCATGTTTGTGTGGGTTGGTGTAGCCTTATTTGGTATCGGTATTATCCTAGATACCATGACTATGCCATTCCATCCACCCGGTGCAGGCTTCGATGAAAATGGCGATACCATGGGTATGCCAGCATTACAGAACACGGTTATGTATGTCATGCTGCCGGTATTTGTCCTTCTGCAAGTCGCACTAGCATGGCGTGTGATGCAGTATGTCGATGGTACTGCAATCTCAACAACTATGGTCGGTATCCTGCCTTTCCAAACAGGTATCACTGGTCTTGAGTTAGTCGTTGCTGCTGCTTCTACAGGTATCTTCGCGGGTATCGGTATTATCTACGGCCAT
>JABGUA010000191.1 GCA_018646825.1 Piscirickettsiaceae bacterium | reverse complement strand
CGGCGGATCTTTGCGCATTAATATCACATCGAGTTCGCTCAGTGCGATTGTGCGTGCCTCACCAAGCGCATACCAGTTTTGGGCATCTTCAAAAACCTGTAATGGCTTAACGGTGGCAGAGGCGATGCCTTGAGCCAAAAACAAATCACTTTGTTCCATATAAAACAGCGGCCAACCTTTCGCTTGAGCGGCCAGTAACATCGCAAAGCTACTGTCTTTTTTAATCGTGATCGCTGAAATCGGATCCATCACGATGCCAAGTTGAATTTGCACCATATTTGCCTTCAGAGTTTGAGGAATATGGACAGATTCTACCTGAAATTCATTTTTGACTGATCTGGTTTAGTGAAAATGCCATTATTCGTGTGCTATTCATGGCTTGGTACGGGCATAGCAAGCCGAACTTCGCTATAATCAGAGCGTTTTGATTTATAGACTGTGATTTTTAACTAATGACGACCAGCGCGACAACCGTGGCAGAAACGCCAAAGACATTCCAAGAGCTAATATTAAGGCTGCAA
Organism: Piscirickettsiaceae bacterium; assembly: GCA_018646825.1. Classification (GTDB taxonomy): domain Bacteria; phylum Pseudomonadota; class Gammaproteobacteria; order Nitrosococcales; family Methylophagaceae. The sequence goes on along the minus strand of JABGUA010000191.1, from coordinate 5,226 downwards.
CAGTATTGGGCAGAACAAGGCTGTGTCTTGCTACAGCCTTATGATATGGAAGTGGGCGCGGGCACATTTCACCCAGCAACATTCTTGAGAGCCATTGGGCCCGAACCATGGAGCGCCGCCTATGTGCAGCCTTCGCGTCGTCCGACCGATGGTCGTTATGGCGAAAACCCCAATCGGTTGCAACATTATTATCAGTTTCAAGTGGTACTTAAACCATCACCCGCTAATATCCAAGAATTGTATCTTGAGTCGCTCAAGATGTTAGGCATCGATACCGCAATTCATGATGTTAGATTCGTCGAAGATAACTGGGAATCACCTACATTGGGCGCATGGGGCCTAGGCTGGGAAATATGGCTCAATGGAATGGAAGTGACGCAATTTACCTACTTTCAGCAAGTAGGTGGTCTAGAATGTCGGCCTGTCACGGGCGAAATTACATATGGCCTCGAACGCATTGCGATGTATTTACAAGGTGTCAGCAGTGTTTACGATTTAGTCTGGTCAGATGGCCCAATGGGTAAAGTCACCTATGGCGATGTGTTCCTACAAAATGAAGTTGAAATGTCAGAATACAATTTTGATCATGCTCATGTTGAAAGCCTGTTTACGACCTTTGATACCTGCGAACGTGAAAGCGCAAAAATGATTGAAGCAGGGTTACCATTACCTGCTTACGAACTTGTTTTAAAAGCATCACATACCTTCAATTTACTCGATGCACGGAAAGCCATTTCAGTGACAGAGAGACAACGCTTTATCTTGCGTGTAAGAACATTAGCGCGCGCTGTTGCACAAGCCTATTACGATCGTCGGGAATCGCTCGGTTTTCCGATGTTAGGCACTCAAGATAAGGAGAGCCAATCATGAGTGAAACACGTGATTTATTGATTGAATTAGGAACAGAAGAACTACCACCCAAGGCGTTATCAAAATTAATCAATGCCTTTGAAGCGGGGATTAAAAAAGGGCTAAAAGAAGCTGAATTAGATTTTGATAAAATTCACGCATATGCTGCACCAAGACGATTAGCCGTGGTAATAGAGTCTCTAGAAACACGTCAACAAGATCGCTTAATTGAGCGCCGTGGTCCTGCGGTATCAGCAGCTTTTGATAGTGAAGGTCAGCCAACCAAAGCAGTACAAGGCTTTGCTCGCTCTTGTGGCGTTGAAGTAAGCGCTTTAGGAACCTTAGAAACTGATAAAGGGGCTTGGTTAGTATTTAAGCAGCAACAAAAAGGAGCTGAAACAAAGGATCTCATCGGCGATATTCTACAAAAATCGCTGGCGGCATTGCCGATCCCGAAACGAATGCGTTGGGGAAATTTGCCCGGCGAGTTCGTGAGACCCGTACATTGGTTGATTTTATTATTTGGTGATGATGTCATTCCGCTTGAACTATTGGGAATATCATCAGGGAGAACAAGCCGAGGTCATCGTTTTCATCACCCAGAACCAATTACGATTACGTCAGCCAAAACTTACGTCAATCAGTTGCTTGAGCAAGGGTATGTCATGGTTGATATGGCGGTAAGACAACAAGCTATCCATCAGCAAGTCGAGGGCTTAGGCGAGAAATTAGGCGGCAAAGCCGTCATTAATCAAGGATTATTGGATGAGGTCACTGGCTTGGTTGAGTGGCCTGTTGCCTTGTCAGGCGAATACGACCGGCGTTTTCTAGAGTTACCAGCAGAAGCATTAATCTCTTCAATGGAAGAACATCAAAAATACTTTGCTGTCAGAGATGAAGATAATACTTTATTACCCTACTTTATCACTATCTGTAACATAGAAAGTAAAGATCCAGCCCAAGTCATAGCGGGTAATGAGCGGGTTATCCTGCCTCGCTTAAGTGATGCGGCATTCTTCTGGGAAACCGATCGTAAACGCCCATTAGCGGATTTACAGCAACAACTTAAAACCATTGTGTTCCAAAATAAGCTTGGCACTGTCTATGATAAGTCGCAGCGTGTTGCTGATTTGGCAGCGAAGATTGCCAACCAAATCGGAGGGGATGCCGAATTAGCGCAACGTGCTGCCATCTTGGCCAAATGCGATTTGGTAACAGAAATGGTCGGCGAGTTTCCTGATCTACAGGGCATTATGGGCCGCTATTATGCACGTTTAGATGGTGAGCATGATGACGTATGTGAGGCACTAGATGAACAATATTTACCCCGTTTTGCCGGTGATAAATTACCACGGACAAAAACAGGCCAAGCACTGAGTTTAGCTGAAAAGCTCGATACACTCGTTGGTTTATTTGGTATTGGTCAACCGCCAACTGGTGTTAAAGATCCCTTTGCATTACGGCGTGCGGCGTTGGGCGTACTTAGAATCATTATTGAAAACAAATTGGACTTAGATCTTGACGTATTACTCACATCAACAGTAGAACGTTTAGGTGAAATAGCGACAGTGAAAAACTGTACCGTAGAGGTCATGCAATACCTTTTTGATCGCTTGCGAGGCTATGCTCAGGAACAAGGTTATCAAGCTGATGTCTTTGAAGCCGTATTAGCGATAAAACCCACCAAGCCTGTTGATTTTATGGATAGGCTAGCTGCTGTTGCAGATTTCCGTCAGCTGGAACAAGCACAAGCATTAGCTGCTGCCAATAAGAGAATAGGCAATATTTTACGAAAAAATGATGCAGAACAGAGCCGGGCTGTCATCGATGGAAACTTACTGACTGAGCTAACAGAACAAGCCCTAGCTGATAAGGTACAATCTGTACAAACCATCGTTGCACCATTATTGGCCGAATCAAACTATGCGGGTGTTTTAACTGAATTGGCCGGTATGCGTGACACAGTTGATGCTTTTTTTGATCAAGTGATGGTAATGGCAGAAGATGAAGCTGTTCGAAAAAACCGCTTGGCGTTATTAAACCAAACCCGTGCTTTATTTATACAAATTGCTGATATATCGGTCTTACAGGCCTAGAGAGTGAAATCACAGTTAAATAAATAGAGTGGCTTTGGTATTGGCTGGGCATAACGAATAAGGATTTGGAGGAAGAGTGTGTCACTGATAATTCTAGATCGAGATGGTGTCATTAATCATGATTCAGATGACTTTATTAAAACACCGGCCGAGTGGGAGCCTATCGAAGGTAGCCTAGAAGCGATAGCTAAGCTGAGCTATGCCGGCTACCGTATTGTTGTGATCACCAATCAGTCTGGTATTGCAAGAGGCCTATTGGATGTTGATACATTAAGTCGAATCCATAGCAAAATGCGCCGCATGGTCTCGCAAGTCGGCGGTAAATTAGAAGCGATCTTATATTGCCCGCATGGCCCAGATGATGGTTGTGACTGTCGAAAGCCACTTGATGGTGCATTCAATGAATTAGCACACCGTCTCCGCATTGATTTAAGAAATGTACCTGCAATAGGTGACTCCCTGCGAGATATACAAGCAGCACAGTCAGTTGGTGCGAAACCAATTCTAGTCAAAACAGGCAAGGGCGAGCGGACATTAAAAGATCCTAAATTACCAAAAGATATTCCTGTGTATGAAAATTTGGCTGCAGCGGTTGATGCGCTATTAGAGGCGACATATTAATGTTGTTTGTCCGTTCTTTATTATTCACAACGTTACATGTTTTAACGGCCATTATTTTTTCTATTATTAGCGTGCTTGTTTGGCCTTTGCCATTTAAATGGCGTTATAAAATTGTGAGCCAATGGGCTGTATTAAATTTATGGTTACTGAAAATTATCTGTGGGATTCGATATGAAGTGGAAGGTGTAGAAAAAATACCAGATGAGCCTTGTATTATCATGGCTAAACACCAATCAACATGGGAAACCTTAGCGTTACAGGCGATATTTCCACCACAAGTCTGGGTATTAAAACGGGAATTATTGTGGACACCGTTCTTCGGTTGGGGCTTAGCCTCCTTGAATCCAATTGCGATTGACCGAGGTGCTGGACGGAAAGCATTAAATCAGGTTATTGAGCAAGGGCGCGCAAGATTAAGTTCAGGGGCATGGGTTGTCATTTTCCCAGAAGGAACACGTATTCCAACAGGCCAAATTGGAAAATTTGGCATGGGGGGCGCATTTTTAGCCGCAGAAACGGGCTATCCTGTTATACCTGTTGCTCATGATGGTGGAAAAGCTTGGCCGAGACATGGCTTTCTAAAATACCCAAATGTGATTAAATTGGTGATAGGCGATAAGATAACGATAGATGAGAAAACCAAAAAAGCGTCAGACATAAATAAACGCGTTTATCAGTGGATGGAAGGCCAGATGACACAATTAGAAGGTAAACAGCCCGACATAGCACCCGTTGAGAAAGGAAAGAAATAAGTGGCGAGATCTGATGGTATGTTAAGACTGTTACTGGTAGATGATTCTTTGACAGAAGCCGATAAAGTGACAAATACGTTACGCAGTGCGGGTCATGCTGTGCGCGCTTCAAGAGAAGACACCTTAAACGGCATCGAACAAGCCTTGACGCAACAAACGTGGGACTTATTAATATGTCGTGCTGCTTTGACAAGTGTGCCGCCGCGCGAATTACTTAATTTTATTCATCGCTTAGGCCGTGATTTACCTTGTATTGTTTTAACTTCAGGCCAAGATGATACTGAAGAACTCTATGATTTAGATGTGCAAGATATTATCCAAGCTAGCGATAGTAAACGTCTTCAGTTTTCAGTACAACGTGAGCTTAAAAACTTATTCAATCGCCGCTCTGCAAGAAGAAATGAGCGTGCATTAAGGGAAAGTGAAAAGCGGTCGCGTTTATTGTTAGAAAGCTCTAAAGATGCCGTTGCCTATATGCATGAAGGAATGCATATTTATGTCAACAGTGCTTACCTCGATTTATTTGGCTACGAAGAAGCAGAAGATATTGATGGTTTGCCGATTCTTGATTTAATCGCAGCCGATGATCAAAACACATTCAAAAGTATTTTTAGACAGTTTTCAGAACAAGTTGAATCAGAACCCGTCCATGTCTCTTTCCAAGGGGGTGAGAGATAATGGCAGTGTCTTCAAAGCGGAGATTGAGTTTAGTCATGCCGAGGTCGAAGGGGAAAATTGTACGCAAGTGGTTGCACGTGATGAAAATAAACATGAAGAAGTTGACTCAGATCAGCTTCAATTACTACGAGATCATGACTTCCTAACCGGTCTTTATAATCGTGTTCGATTTATGGATGAGTTAGAAAAAGTCGCTGGAAGGGCTGGTGACAGCCAGGGTGATGCAGCTT
>JABGUA010000114.1 GCA_018646825.1 Piscirickettsiaceae bacterium | reverse complement strand
GCTTGTTGTACTTTTTCTGCGATCTCATTATCAATCTTTTGGCCTTTATTTTGGGCCTTTATTTTTTTACGTTTTTCAGCATCTAATTGTTGCGACTTTTTCTTACTTACGAGACCGGATTTTTTGAGTTGATCTTGTAATAAACCTGCCATGATTTTTCCTTGCTAAAACGGTGTTATAGATAACGTCGTTTAATGAGTTAGAGTGTTGATGTTTTCAGTTATTTTTTAATTGTCTCGTTAATTTAGCCGTTTTGCAAAGCTTGTTTTAAAAAATAGAAATCAAGGAGGCAGTCAGCTTGATTTGTTTATTAGAATGGCATTAGAAACCTCTAGTCTGACTATGCCAGTCAATGGATTATTCGTATAGAATAGGGATTAATTCATTCACTAATCGATAGCTTTTGACCTTATGATAGACGTTGCGCTTTTCCCGATACCCAAATCCGTTAATTTTCCCGGTGTGTCCATCCCGTTGCATGTGTTTGAGCCGCGTTATAGAGATATGGTGAGGTATTGTATCGATAACGATGTGATGATTGGCGTTTGTCATACCCAAGGGGTTGTTCATACCATTAAGCGTCAACAAGCGCCGGAAGAAGCCCTTAACAATAATCAAGCTACCTATAAGCCACGCGACGTTTTTTCTGCTGGTAAAGTAGAATTGCTTGAGGAGCTTGATGATGGCCGACTGGGCATCATGGTTCATTTTGAAACACGGCTAGAGCTCAAACAAGTGCGACAGATATTACCCTTTAATATATGGGCTTGTGAGTTGTATGAAGATGAACCTCTTGAGGATGACGATTTAGTTAATTTAAGGCAAAGCCATGAAAAGGTGATGCAGCGTTTATTGACCATCGGCCATGGCAATGATGAATTTCAAACAATGCTGGCGAGCGACAAATGGCAAAACCTAACAGCCGCCCAGTTTAGTTTTATGGTGAACGGTTTATTTGGTATGCCAGCAGGAACCAAACAAGAAATACTTGAAATGAGACAGCCGCAACAGCGTTTAGATGCCATTTTGGAAATGGTGAATACTATTAAGCCAAGTTTTAGCGATTAATCTTTAAACGATTATTGGTATCTCTGTTGTCACGAATTAATTGGTTGCTTGCTTCGTAATTCCCAGTTTTAGCTAGTCGATCATAAAGTAGTACATTGACCGAAGCCGATAAGTTCATACAGCCCACGGTGGGTACATACACGACGTCATCAGCTTGATCGATTATCGCTTGGTCTATAGAACCATCTTCAGGGCCGAAAATATAAAGGGCATTTTCTGGGTGCTCGTATTCAGGTAGGGGAATGGCATTTAAAGCAAATTCAACGCAGACAATTTTCATGTTGTCGGTGACGACCTCACTCAGGCACTCTTTTTGAGCGAGCAGCACGTCTTTGCTCACTTTACGACTCATGTCGACCATTCTTGCCTTACGCTCAATCGCGCGTGGGTAACGGTCACCGGTATAAAAGACCTTATCAACACCATAATTAGCAGCGGCACGTAACACAGAGCCGACATTATCTGGGCTTTTAGGATTGACTAAACCAAGGCTGACTTGAGGCTTTTTCATTTTTTCCTTGCTGAGATGAGAGGTCAGGAATGGGGTTATTGTTAATACAATGTCCCAACATGATCTAAATGCGTTAGATAAAGGCGCATGTCAAATTCTAACTGATGATAGTCCGGTTGCATGTGGATGCATAATTTATAAAAGGCTTTATTGTGATCTTTCTCTTTTAAATGGGCTAGTTCATGTACGACGATCATGTTTAAAAACTGACTCGGTGCCTGTTTGAACACGGAGCCAATGCGGATTTCATTTTTGGCTTTTAATTTACCACCCTGAACTCTGGAAACAAAGCGATGTAAGCCGAGTGCGTGATGGAGTACATCCAACTTATCATCATAAATGACCTTACTCAGGGGGCTGGATTGACGAATGTATTGGTTTTTTAAGTCAATAACATAAGCATACAAGGCTTTATTGGATTGAATATCATGGGTCACAGGATATTTATTTAATAAAAAGTCACCCAATTTTTGATTTGCGATGAGGGACTGTACTTGCGACTGTACATCTTCTGGGTAACCGGAGAGGCATTTTAATGGGCTCATACGCGTGATCTTTAGTCGGTCAGTTTGAGTAATACGTTAACTTAATAGCCATCATCTATCCTCATCGATAAAGATGCGCCAACTCTGTAGTACACCGTGGAAATCAGCTAAGCCACAGAAAGCTTCTG
>JABGUA010000067.1 GCA_018646825.1 Piscirickettsiaceae bacterium | reverse complement strand
TGTCATTTTTTTCTCATCATTTTATTAATGTTAATTGCCTATCTGTCACTCGATTGACAGACTGGACAGTCTGGATTCGGTTTTAATTTTATTTCTTGCCAACGCATTGTAAACGCATCTAATAACAATAACCGGCCTGCCAATGATTGGCCAATCTTAGTAATTAGTTTAACTGTTTCGACTGCTTGAATGCTGCCTATGACACCCAACAATGGCGATAATACCCCTGTTTCAGAACAGGTTTGCTGTAATTCACCATTATCTTGGTACAAGCAGCGATAACAGCCGCTATTTTCTTGCCTTGAATCATACACCGTCACTTGGCCTTCCATTCTAATTGCCGCACCTGATACAAGGGGTTTTTTAAGCTGTTGCGTCACGGAATTCAATAAAAATCGTGTTGCAAAGTTATCGCTACAATCAACCACAACATCCACTGCTGCAATACATTGCTCTAATTCATCCTGTGTCAGGCGATGGGTAATAAGATTGGTTTTTATTTCGCTATTGATTCCCGATATGCTCTCGGCTGCTGACGTGACTTTACTCTCCCCAATAGCAATTTCCCGATGGATAATTTGACGCTGTAAGTTTGATACTTCGACAATATCATCATCGACCAACGTTAATTGCCCTACCCCTGCTGCAGCTAAATAAAGTGCGACCGGTGAGCCCAATCCGCCAAGACCAATAATCAAAACATGGCTATCTAGCAATAACTGCTGACCATCAAAGTCAATTTGAGGCAAAAGGACTTGTCGGCTATAACGAAGCAATTGCGCGTCGTTCATTTGATGTGATTTCCTATTGCTTTCATCTCACCATTATAGCGGCTGTTGCGCTATCGTGACTCTATCGTTATTGCCATAGTCTTGGATAGTTTCAATTTTAGTTAATCCAACTTGTAGAAAAATGGCGTTTACTTGTTCTGCCTGTTGGTAACCATGCTCTACCAACAACCAAGATGCTGGCTTTAAACAACGCTGCGCCTGTTGTCCAATCACACGAATATCATCGAGGCCATCACTGCCTGATATTAGAGCCGATAACGGCTCAAAACGGACATCTCCTTGTTGTAAGTGAGGATCGTTTGATTCAATGTAAGGTGGGTTACTGACAATCATGTCAAGACTCTTGTCGGCAACAGCGGATAACCAATCGCCTTGCCATAATGCGACATTCATAAGCTGACAATCCATCATATTCTGTCTTGCTACTACCAAGGCAGACGCTGAAAAATCTGTTGCAACCACCTTTACATCCGACCTCTCCGAGGCGAGCGCGAGTGCAACGCCCCCTGCGCCCGTCCCTAAATCAGCAATGACCATACTTGGCTTTATTTTCTCCAATGCGGCACTCACTAACGCTTCTGTGTCTGGTCTTGGAATCAAAGTCTCTGAACTGACTTTTAAATTGAGAGACCAAAAGCCTCGCTGACCAATAATATGGGCAACCGGCCGCCCTTTAATACGCTCTTTTAAATAGATAGAATAGGTTTGTTGCTGCTGTTCCGTCAGCTTTTTATCTGGCCAAGTGTGTAAATAAGTTAAATTACATTGTAAAAGATGGCAGAGTAAAAATTGACAATCTATCAGGGAAGTTTCTGAATTCGATAAGGCTTGCTTGCCTATCTCCAAGGCCTGTTCTATTTTCATTAATAGTTAAATTAAAACGAAGATTGCTAATACACCAACGGCAGCAGCAAGGCCAATAACAATGCTGTTCAATTGACTGACACGTTTAGTCATTTCCACAAGCCTTTCCTCTGCGTCATCAGTTTCTATCTCTATTGGCTTTGGTTGATTCGCCAAGTGATTCTCGACTTGTAAAGTGACCAGAGGCGCGATCATTGCAGCCAATGTGTTCTCTAGATGTTGATCAACTGCTGACATTACTTTGGGACCAATTTGCATGCCTAACTCTAATTGTAATTGACGCTCTTGTTTCGCTAAGCTTTTTTCCGTTTGTATCGCGATAGCATCCGCCACTTGTGCTGACAGATCCAAACTTGCTGTCATGGATTCTATCGCCTGCTGTGCATTCGTGGAGATAACCTCATTGACTTGTTGCTCAATGATTGGCTGTAAAACAGTAAGGCTCTCTTGTGTGATTGTCGCCAATAATTGTTCTTTTAAGGCAGGTATAACCTTATCAACTTCATTTTTTAATTGGCTTTGGTTGACTAAATTCGCCTTATCTATGGTTTCGCTCGCGATCTGGTGTACTTGTTGGCTTAATTTTGGCAATAACTTTTGTTCAATGATGTCCACGACTTTGGCTGTCATCGTGGCTTTATCAACTTTAACAACAACAGATTGTTGTTTTGTTAATTCTACTGTTGTTTCTTTTAATGCCGTCATTATGCCACTGACTAAACCCGCTTGGGGCGGTTTGGTTAATACGGATACGGCACCTGCTGCCAGCGCATTCTCATTACCCAGTTCTGTTTCTGTTCCTGTACAAACAACAATAGGTATATTATTTAATGTTGGGTTTGCTTTGATCTGTTTTGTCGCACTGAGGCCATCCATACCATCCATCATGACATCCATAAAAATAATATCCGGGTGTCGCTGACTGGTTTCGAGATAGCTAATTGCTTCTTCGGCACTGCTCGCCTCAGTGATTTCAACATCATGCGATGACAATACTTTTCTTAATGACATTCGCGCCACCCGAGAATCATCGACAATTAATGCTTGTTTTTGCATTATTTCCCCCTACCCAACGCGATGTACATCCATCTTAATATTAGTCACTTGCTTACCTAGCATCAAGACTTCGCCTTTGTAGCGCTCAGCCATATCGCTAGCAAACTCAAAAAAATAGGTTCGCTGAAGTTGCATTCTTCCCTGCCGGTTGCGCTGTAAACGAATTTTCTTCCAACCTACCGTGTCATTTAGAAACGTCAGTTCGGCTAGCTCACACTTTCTTCTCGCTGCCTGAATGGCTATTTCAGCCACCCCCCTGCTATCCCACCAAAACCACAATAAAGCCAGGATGAGTAATAGTGTTACTCCATTCTCCATTAGCCTAAATCACCCCATAACGTTTGCAAAACGGCAATGGCTGACACCGCTGCTGTTTCTGTTCGCAATATTCGGGGCCCAAATTGTATTGATTGGAAGCCAGATGAAGTAGCTTGTTGTAATTCTGTTTCACTAAAGCCGCCTTCAGATCCAATTAATAAGATCACTTCCGTTTGCTTGGTAAGTGCGTTTAAGCCATGCTCTCCTGTTGGTTCTAAAATCAACCTTGTCCCTTGATTATAGCTTGCCAACATCGTTTCGTAGTGTCCAATTTCAGCTAATTCTGGCATCATGCTTCGGCCACTTTGCTCGCAGGCACTAATCATCACCCCTAGCCAATGCTCTCTCTTTTTATCGGCACGCGCCCCAGAAAGTTGCACATTACAACGCGCAGTTACCACTGGCACAATCCTATTAACGCCCAATTCGACGGCTTTTTGTAAGGTGTAATCCATTCTATCCCCTCTCGAAATACCCTGTATCAGCGTAATTGAGAGCGGAGACTCATTTTGTACCCTCGTTTGCTTTTCTAACTTCGCGGTAGAATCACGCTTGGTGGCAGTTTGTAAGACAGCGTTATATTCTAGTCCTTTACCATCGAATACCTTGATTTCAGCTCCCGGTTTTAATCTTAAAACCTGAACGGCATGACGATGTACTTGTGCTGGCAACGTAATAACGTCGTCATCCAAGCCTAATTCTGGGCAGTAAAATCGCGGAATTCGCATTGATATCTCTTGTTTTAATCTTATGGCTATCAGTTTAGTTTATTCATCGCCTTAACCATAGATAAGTTAACTGGCAGGCTTTATACTCAAATTATGCTTATTGATATCGCCATGCTCCAGCAAATTGTTATCTCTGCTTGCGACAAAGAACTATTACCTCGTTTCAATGAGGTTATACGCCATTATAAAGCGGATGGCAGTATCGTGACAGAAGCTGATTTAGTCATGCAAGCCCATCTGACTACCGCGTTAAAGGCAGCTTACCCTGACATCGCCTTATTAGGTGAAGAAATGCAGGCAACAGAGCAAGAGGACTTACTTCAATCTGGCCAAGCTCTATGGTGCCTAGACCCTATCGATGGCACAAGTAATTTTGCGGCCGGCTTTCCCTTTTTCTGCGTTTCTTTGGCCCTCATTAGCAACCAAAACATTATATTTGGCTTAATTTATGACCCCGTTCGCCGTGAATGTTTTCATGCTTACAAAGGACAAGGTGCTTTTTTTAATAATGTTGCTATCAGGATTTCTGAGCCGGCACTCCCACATGATAAGGCTATTGCACTTGTTGACTTTAAGCGACTTCCCACTGATTTTGCAATGCAGTTAGTCGCAGACAGACCTTATGGCTCTCAACGTAATTTAGGCTCTATTGCTTTGGAATTATGTTGGCTAGCAATAGGCCGCGGGCATTTATACTTACATGGCCGGCAACAGTTATGGGATTATGCCGCAGGCCAATTGATCGTGAGTGAGACAGGCTTGGCCGTCCAAACTCTGGATGGCAAACCGCTCTATGATGGCAGTTTAACCCCAAAGTCTGCCCTGTCCGCTTCTCACCCGTCTCTATTTGAATACTGGTCTAACTATCTTAGCCGCCTGCAACGCGACATATGACAACTGCTTTTATTATTCCCGATTGGCCAGCGCCAGAACACGTTCATGCTTGCACTACACCCCGTCATGGTGGGATTAGTCTTCCACCCTATAACAGTTTTAATTTAGGGGACCATGTCGGCGACAAACCTAGCGATGTTGAGCAAAACAGACAACATTTAATCAAAGCCGCGGGGTTACCTGAATCGCCACGCTGGCTTTCTCAACATCATGGAGTTGGTGTTATTAATAGTGTTAATTGGACACGTAACATATCTGCTGATGGTATTTACACCAGACTGGAGAACCATGTTTGTCCTGTGATGACTGCAGATTGTTTACCTATTTTAATCTGTCACAAAATGGGCAATCAAGTCGCAGCTGTTCACGCGGGTTGGCGTGGCTTGGCAAACGGTATTATTGAACAAGCCATCGGCAAATTTAAAGGCCATAATCATGATTTGCTCATTTGGCTGGGTCCGGCAATAGGTCCTACTAACTTTGAAGTTGGTCATGATGTTGTAACCGCTTTCACAGACCATTCCTCAGAAGCCAAGCTGGCCTTTAAACAGACTGATAGCCTCCACTTTATGGCTGACATCTATTTGCTAGCTCGCCAACGACTGAATGCTTTAGGCGTTACTGCTATTTATGGCGGTAACTTTTGTACTGTTGAAGACAATGAGCAGTTTTTTTCTTATCGCCGCGATAAGAATACAGGCCGAATGGCCTCTCTAATTTGGATAGCGTCGACATAGACCTGATTCAACTTAATTAAGGTATAATTCCGTAATTAATTTGTGTGTTTAGTAGATTATGGAATTATTGCTCTGGATTATTGGTTTTAGCCTTTTAGGCGGTATAGCCAGTGTTATTTTGGCTTCCAGTTTTCTGCTGTTGTCTGAGAATACACGCAATTTTGCGGTGCCTCACTTAGTGAGTTTTGCTGTTGGCGCTCTGCTTGGTGCCTCTTTCCTAGGTCTGCTCCCTCACGCTTTAGAGCATGAACACGCCATCGACCCACATGATATCGGGTTAACCCTTTTACTGGGTTTACTGTCCTTTTTTATTCTGGAAAAACTGGTGTTATGGCGCCATTGTCACCATGATCATTGCGATGGTCATTTGCCCGAAATTACCGACCAAACAAAGCATCAGCATAATCAAGCTGCTGGTACGCTGATTTTAATTGGCGATACTATTCATAATTTTGTGGATGGTATCCTTATTGCTGCCGCTTTTATGACTGATATTCATCTCGGAATTGTGACGGCATTGGCCATTGCAGCGCATGAGATCCCACAAGAATTAGGTGATTTTGTCATCTTATTACATAGTGGCTTTAACCGAAAAAAGGCGCTGCTTTACAATATCTTATCTAGCTTAGGAACAGTTGCGGGGGCTTTGTTGGCCTATTTTGCATTAGAAGGAATGCACCATATTTTGCCTTATATCCTCGTTGTCGCAGCTTCGAGTTTCATATATATCGCCGTGGCTGACTTGATCCCAGGCCTACACGATAAGGTCAAACCTTCCGAAACATTACAACAAGTTCTATTGATTGCTGCTGGCACCATCTTTATTTTTATCACGCACAGTACTTTACATTAAGCACTATGCAAAGCGATCCGTATAAAATCCTAATTATTGGTCCTTCCTGGATTGGTGACATGGTCATGGCACAATCGTTGTTTATGGCGCTCAAAGCTGAGCGAGAGAATTGTGTTATTGATGTTTTAGCGCTCGCATGGACTAAACCTTTACTTGACCGTATGCCTGAGGTAAATCAAGCTATTCCGATGCCTATCAGCCACGGCGTCTTTGGTTTAAAGATGCGTCGTACCCTTGGAAAACAACTTCAAGCAACACACTACGATCAAGCTATTGTTTTACCAAACTCCTGGAAATCGGCACTCATTCCTTGGTTTGCTAAAATTCCACTCCGGACTGGTTGGAAAGGGGAAGCACGCTACGGTCTATTAAATGACATCCGGACGCTGGATAAACTCGCATTGCCACTGATGGTACAACGTTTCGTTTCATTGGCTTACCCCGCTGAGCAATCTCAGATTCCCCCCAGCTATCCTACCCCTAAAATGGTTGCTAATAAGGCTAGTTTTGCAGTACCTCCTTTGACCTCTGGACAAAAAAGACTAATTATATGTCCTGGTGCTGAGTTTGGACCCGCTAAACAATGGCCTGCAGAGTCTTATGCTGAGGTTACAACGGCTTTAATTGATGAGGGTTGGCAAGTACTTGTCCTCGGCTCTGCAGCTGATAAAGCAATCGCGGATCAAATTAATGACTTCACCGCACAGCAGAATGATAATCAGCTGATCAACCTTTGCGGATTAACACAACTTCAGGATGCTATCGATTTATTGGCTACCGCAAATGCCGTTATTTCCAATGATTCGGGCTTAATGCATATCGCTGCAGCATTACAAAAACCCTTAATAGCCATTTATGGTCCAACCTCTCCTAATTTCACGCCTCCGTTATCAGATAATTCGGTCATTACCCAAATTGATGTGGACTGCGGACCCTGCTTTCAACGGACCTGCCCCGAGCAACATCATAAATGTATGGTGGATATAAGCAGTAGTGATGTGCTAACATCCGTTAGAACATCCCAGTCTCAAAGCAGCCACTAGTTAATATGGATACTCAAGTCTCTAATTTTAATATCACTCGAGTTCGTATTTTCACAGCATTAGCTAGCTT
>JABGUA010000068.1 GCA_018646825.1 Piscirickettsiaceae bacterium | reverse complement strand
TTCCAACACGTCTGATGCCAGAATTAACACAATTAGACAATGGAAAATCAATGATTCTAAATTTACCGCCAAAAGGAACGGCTGGTTTCGTTCGCCAATCGGTTAATTGTTTAAGCCTCGATCCTCTGCCACCTGCTAAGATAAGTGCTAAGGTGTCTCGTGTAAGACGACTGACAAAACGAGTGCTATTATTAGATGACATTGGGATGACTCCAAGCGGTGAATAATCGAAACTGCCTATTAGACTGCCACATGATTTCACATTCATCAAAAAAAAATTATTTGGAATTTAAAGACTATGATTTTAGAAAAAAAATTATCTGAAGATTTAATTAAAGTCATAGAGGCGCGTCACCATGACCCTTTCTCTGTATTAGGCCTGCACACGGATGGTCAGCAAGCGACCGTGACTGTTTTCCTCCCCGATACTCTGACCGCTTCGTTGAACAATAGACTGGTCTTAGAACGTATTGAAGGCACTGATTTATTTCAGTGGTCCGGTCCCGCTAAGTCACTCGATACCCCCTATGAAATTTACCGTACAAATGGGGCGGGAGTTAGCTTGCAACAGTATGATGCTTATGCTTTTTTGCCCCAATTATCCGATTTCGATTTACACCTATTTTCAGAAGGAAAACACTGGCATGCTTACCGACTTTTTGGTGCGCATCACCATGAAGTTGATGGTGTTAAAGGTGTCTTATTTGCGACTTGGGCACCCAGTGCAGAACGGATCAGTATCATTGGTAATTTCAATCAATGGGATGGCCGTTGCCACCCTATGCGAGTTCGCGGTGGCAATGGTGTTTGGGAATTATTTATCCCCGGATTAACCGCTGGAGAACTCTATAAATTCGAAATAAGAAATCGTGATGATGGCTCTTTGCACGCAAAAATGGATCCATATGCGCAACAATCTGAGCTTCGACCCGGTACCGCTTCTGTTATCGCACCTCACTCGACTCATGACTGGCAAGATGAACCATGGATGACAAAACGCGCGGCCATGGATTGGTTGCATCAACCCCATTCTGTTTATGAAGTGCATTTAGGGTCATGGAAACGTAATGCCGAAGGAGAGTTTCTAAGTTATCGGGAGATGGCCGAGGACTTAGTCCCTTATGTAAAATCTTTAGGTTTCACTCATATTGAGTTATTGCCTATTACCGAACATCCTTTAGATATCTCATGGGGATACCAAACTACAGGTTATTTTGCACCAACCAGCCGTTTTGGCTCTCCTGATGAGCTCCGCTACTTTATCGATCAATGTCATCAGCATGACATCGGCGTTATTCTAGATTGGGTTCCCGGCCATTTTCCAAAAGATGCCCATGGTTTAGCCCGGTTTGATGGCAGTGCTTTATATGAACATGCTGATCCTCGACAAGGTGAACATCAAGATTGGGGCACGTTAATTTTCAACTATGGTCGTAGTGAAGTCACTAATTTTCTATTATCCAGTGCAATGTATTGGTTGGAAGAATTCCATATTGATGGTTTGCGAGTCGATGCCGTCGCTTCAATGCTCTATTTAGATTACTCTCGTGAAGCCGATCAATGGGTTCCAAATAAACACGGTGGACGGGAGAATCTCGAGGTTATTGAATTCCTCAAGCACCTCAACACCGTGTTACATCAAAGCCATCCCGGTTGCTTAATCGCGGCGGAAGAATCAACCTCCTACCCAATGGTCTCTCGCCCTGCTCACATGGGTGGATTAGGCTTTTCGATGAAATGGAATATGGGCTGGATGCACGATATTTTAGAATATATGCAACAAGATTCTATTCACCGTCGTCACCACCATGATTCTTTAACCTTCGGATTACTTTACGCTTTTACTGAAAACTTTGTTCTGCCCTTCTCTCATGATGAAGTCGTTCATGGCAAAGGTTCAATGCTCAATAAAATGCCTGGTGATGAATGGCAGCGTTTTGCCAATTTGCGCCTACTTTATACCTTTATGTTCACTTATCCCGGTAAAAAACTGTTGTTTATGGGCTCGGAATTTGGACAAGGCACCGAATGGAATTGTGAGAAAGAATTAGATTGGTATGTCTTACAATACCCAATGCACGAGGGTATCAAAACACTGGTTTCTGACCTCAATACGCTTTATACCCAAACGCCGGCTTTATACCGACATGAGTTTGACCCTCAAGGGTTTGAATGGTTAGATTGTAGTGACCGTGAACAATCTATTTTGAGTTATATCCGTAAAGATGGTGAACATTATGTCATTGCCATCTTTAACTTCACACCTGTACCCCGCGAGAATTATCGTATCGGTGTGCCAGAGCTAGCCCAGTATCAAATTATATTCAGTTCCGACTCACAGTTTTATGGTGGCAGTAATGTGGGTAATTTCCCGGTCTTAGAATCAGATGTTATTCCCTGGTCTGATCGTGCTTATTCGCTTTCGGTAAATTTACCCCCACTCTCTGGTATCGTACTGCAGAAGGCTGCACCTTAACTTTTCTCAAACCATAAAAAAAGGGCGCTTAGCGCCCTTTCCTTTATACAAACAATGATGCGCTAATGCTTTGTTAGTTCTCTGATCAACTTGATTAAACTCGTCGTTGAACTATCATGTGCTGAAATTTCGCTCTCTGGCTTCAAATCAGGCAAGATGGCTTTGGCCAGCTGTTTTCCTAATTCTACACCCCACTGATCAAAGGAATTAATATTCCAGATTACTCCCTGAACAAACACTTTATGCTCATATAACGCTACTAATTGCCCCAACATTTCTGGTGTCAATTGCGGAAATAATAAGGTGTTACTTGGGCGATTACCCGGGAAAATCTTATGTGGCAATATTGCTTCTAAATCTGCGCCTTCGTAGCCTTCTTTGACTAACTCAACCCGTACTTCTTCAGCTGATTTCCCTTTCATCAATGCTTCAGACTGTGCCAAACCATTGGCAAGTAAAATAGATTGGTGATCACATTCCGGGTAATGGCTGTTTACTGGCAGTACAAAATCAACGGGAATAAGTTGTGTACCTTGATGAATTAATTGGAAATAAGCATGTTGCCCATTCGTGCCTGGTGTGCCCCAAATAACAGGGCCTGTTTTATAGCTGAGTCGCTGCCCCGATCTATTAGTTACCTTACCATTACTTTCCATATCCAACTGTTGCATATGATTTGGGAAACGGGCTAAAGAATGATCGTAAGGAACAATTGCCTGTGTCTGTGAGCCAAAAAAATTAACATACCAAATACCTAATAGCCCCATTATCACTGGCATATTATTTTCGAATGGCTGGGTTTTGAAATGGTTATCCATCTCATGACCACCATCTAATAAACGTTCGAAATTCTCCATACCTACGTATAAAGCGATGGGTAAACCTATCGCACTCCATAAAGAGTAACGTCCTCCTACCCAATCCCAAATTTCAAACATATTCTCGGTATCAATACCAAATTCAGATACTGCTTGTGCATTCGTCGAAACGGCAACAAAATGCTTAGCAACATCCGTCTGCTGTGCTGATTGCAGAAACCAAGTCCGTGCTGATTGGGCATTAGTTAATGTTTCTTGGGTAGTAAATGTTTTTGATGCAACAACAAATAACGTCGTTTCTGGGTTCAAGTTTTCAAGTGTTGTACTTAAATCGGTACCATCAACATTCGATACAAAATGGACGTGCATACCCTTAATGCCATAAGGTTCTAATGCATCGCAGATCATCGCGGGGCCCAAGTCGGATCCACCGATTCCGATATTCACAACATCAGTAATTTGTTTGCCTGTGTAGCCTAACCACCCTCCGTTATGGACTTGGTCACAAAACTGTTTCATTTGTGCCAATACCGCATTGACCCCTGGCATAATATCTTCGCCATCAACCATGATCGGTGTATTACTACGATTACGTAAGGCAATATGCGATACTGCACGGCCTTCTGTCGTGTTGATTACTTCGCCAGAGTACATACGACCTATCCAGCCCGACAAGTCGAGCGACTCCGCTAAGGCAATTAACTTTTCAACCGTTTCCTTTGTAATCCTATTCTTCGAATAATCGAGCAACAAATCGCCGCTTGTTAATGAAAAATGGTCGAAACGACTCGCATCAAGGGCAAACTCTTCACGCATTGAAGCATATTTTAAATCAGAATAATGGCGCTCTAATGATCGCCATTCGGGTGTATTCAAAGGAGTCATAGTCTTCTTCTATAATTTTAAGATTGTAAATAATTTGCTAACGCATCCCAAGCAACCGTCTGTTGCTCACCAGTTGCCATCGTTTTCACACCAATCACTTGTTGGCTAATTTCATCTTCCCCTAAAATGAGGGTCCATCTTGCCCCACTTCGGTCTGCTTGCTTAAACTGACTTTTAAAACTACCACCACCACAATGTGTAATCAACTTGAAATCTGGGATTTGATCACGTAACTGCTCTGCTAATATTGGCGCCTGTTTCGCCGCAGCATCACCTACAGCAACAATATAAGCATCTACACCCCTGATCTCTGGCAAGGCATTTGTCGCCTCTAACAGTGAAATAAGTCGCTCTAATCCAATCGCAAAACCTATGGCTGTTGCCCCTTTACCACCTAATTGACTAACTAGACCATCGTAACGGCCACCGGCACAGACTGTGCCCTGTGAACCCAGTTGGTCTGTCACCCATTCAAAAACGGTTTTGCCATAATAATCTAACCCTCGAACTAATCTTGGATTTACTTGATATGATAAGCCCGCTTGGTCTAATGCTTCACATAGCGCAGTGAATTCTTGCTGTGACTCATCATCTAAATGTTCTAAAAGCTTTGGAGCCCCCTCATTTAATGCCTGCATCTCAGGGTTTTTACTATCTAATATACGTAATGGATTGGTATGTAAACGACGTTGGCTATCTTCATCTAACTGATCTTGGTGCCCCTCAAAATAGGCTATCAAGACTTCACGATATGCCAATCGTGCTGCTATTGACCCCAAAGAGTTAATTTGTAATGTAACACCGGTTAAACCAAGTTCTTTCCACAAACGTGCTGTCATTAAGATCATTTCAGCATCGATGTCAGGGCCATTAAAACCGTAGGCTTCCACACCAACTTGGTGAAATTGGCGGTAACGGCCTTTTTGTGGTCGCTCATGCCGAAACATTGGCCCCATATACCAAAGCCGTTGCGTTTGATGGATTAAACCATTTTGCATTGCCGCTCGTACGCAACCAGCTGTGCCTTCAGGCCGCAGGGTTAAACCATCACCATTTCGATCTTCAAAGCTATACATTTCTTTTTCAACAATATCGGTCACTTCGCCAATAGAGCGACTAAATAACGTTGTTTTTTCAACGATTGGGAAACGGATTTCTTGGTATCCGTAACCGGATAATACTTTGTTTAGTGTTGTTTCTACTGACTGCCAATAGGGTGTCACGTCTGGCAGAATGTCATTCATTCCCCTGACTGAACGGATACTTTCTGCCACTTAACTGATGTCCTTTATTGGGATAATTTTTTCTGGATGAGATTGGGTTTTCTGACGCGCAATTCGTTGTCGAATTTCTCTCTCTAACTCGTCAACTAGCGCTTCATTTTCAACTTTATGATTCGGCTTGCCATCAACATATAATAAATTAGGGGTCCCTCCTGTAAGCCCAATCGCGGCTTCTTTGGCTTCTCCTGGCCCATTCACCACACAGCCAATAACTGCAACGTCCATCGGCTCAGTGATATCTTCCAAACGCGCTTCAAGTGCATTCACTGTCGAAATAACATCAAATTGTTGTCGTGAACAAGATGGGCAGGCAATTAAATTGATGCCTTTATTACGTATTTTGAGACTTTTTAAAATATCGAAACCAACCCTGATTTCTTCG
Organism: Piscirickettsiaceae bacterium; assembly: GCA_018646825.1. GTDB lineage: Bacteria > Pseudomonadota > Gammaproteobacteria > Nitrosococcales > Methylophagaceae. The sequence continues at coordinate 485 of JABGUA010000068.1, read as the reverse complement.
ACAGGATCGGCTGCCAATGAAACTCGTATTGTGTCTCCAATCCCCTCAGATAACAGCATACCCAGACCAATGGCTGATTTCACCGACCCAGAACGTAAGCCACCCGCCTCGGTAATACCAAGATGTAATGGTTGCTCTATCTGATCGGCTAATTTTCGATAAGCATGTACGGTCATGAAGACATCTGATGCTTTTAAGCTGACTTTAAAATCTGGAAAATTGAGGCGGTCCAAAATATCTATATGACGCATCGCTGATTCTACTAATGCATCAGGTGTCGGCTCACCATATTTCTTTTGTAAGTCTTTCTCTAGAGAGCCAGCATTAACGCCAATACGAATTGGAATGCCATGATAACGTGCACTTTCTACAACGGCTCTAACCCGATCTTCACGACCAATATTCCCTGGGTTTATCCTCAAACAATCAACGCCCAATTCAGCAACACGTAATGCAATTTTATAATCAAAATGAATGTCGGAAAT
>JABGUA010000161.1 GCA_018646825.1 Piscirickettsiaceae bacterium | reverse complement strand
TACGCCATTACGCTTTACAATTTTGCAATTGCGGCAAATCTTTTTTACTGATGCCTGGACTTTCATCTATCTTCTCCAATACTTCTTTAATATCGGGTGTTTCTAGCCTAAAAAGCCAGTCATACCATTGTTGTTTTTGTTCTGCTTACGCATTAAACTTTCATATTGTTGTGACATCATATGCGACTGTACTTGTGATACGAAATCCATCACGACGACGACAATAATCAATAACGAGGTACCACCAAAATAGAATGGTACGCTCCAATATAAAATCAGGAATTCAGGTAATAAACATACGGACGTTATATAAATCGCACCCGCTAAAGTTAACCGACCCATCACGCTGTCAATGTACTTTGTTGTTTGCTCGCCAGGTCTAATACCAGGAATAAATGCACCTGATTTTTGTAAATTCTCTGCTGTTTCTTTTGGATTAAAGACTAATGCGGTATAGAAAAAGCAAAAGAAAATAATCGCGACTGCATAAGACAACACATACAGTGGTTGTCCTGGTGACATCATCGTAGAAATATCTTTTAACCACCCCATACCTTGTGCACTACCAAACCAACCTGCAATTGTAGCGGGAAAGAGAATGATACTTGACGCAAAGATAGGTGGTATAACACCTGCCATATTCAGCTTTAATGGTAAATGGGTTACTTGACCCTGTACCATTTTCCGGCCTTGTTGACGCTTAGCATAATGTACTGGGATACGACGCTGCGCTCTTTCAACAAACACAACAAATGCTGTCACTGCTAATGCTAAGACAGCAATTGTAATTACCAAGAACGTATGAAGCTGTCCCGTTCTTGCTAGCTCTAACGTACCACCAACAGCTGCCGGTAACCCAGCAACAATACCTGCAAAGATAATGAGTGAAATTCCATTACCGATGCCACGTTCAGTGATTTGCTCACCTAGCCACATTAAGAACATTGTGCCAGTAACTAATGTGATGACAGCACTGACTCTAAAGATCATGCCAGGATCAATTACAACCCCTACACCTGCTGCACTCTGACTTTCCAATGCAATCGCAATACCTAAAGCCTGAAATGTCGCTAATACCAATGTGCCATAGCGCGTGTATTGTGTAATTTTGCGCTTACCTGCTGCACCTTCTTTTTTCATCTGTGCTAGTTTCGGGTGTACTACTGTTAATAGCTGCATAATAATCGATGCAGATATATAAGGCATAATACCCAGAGCGAATACAGACAAACGCTCGAGTGCACCACCTGAGAACATGTTGAACATGTCTAAGATTGTGCCTTTTTGCTGTTCGAACATGATTGCTAATGCGCCAGGATCAATACCTGGAACAGGGATAAAGGTTCCTAAGCGAAAAACAAGCAATGCGCCCAGTACAAAAAGTAAACGACTTTTCAGTTCGCTATATTTTCCTGTCGCTAATAGTTCGCGTTGTTTGTTTTTTTCCACGTTATTTACTCTTCGACCTTACCGCCGGCAGCTTCGATCGCTTTTTTTGCTCCCGCAGTTGCTGGTAAGCCTTTCACTGTAACGGCACTTGTAATTTCACCTGAGGCAATCACTTTTGCACGTAGAATATTTTCAGAGATAACACCGGCAGTTTTAAGTGCTAGCAAGTCAACAACTTCTAAACCTAAGTTTTGAAGTACATCTAGACGTACTTCAGTCGTTGCTGTTGCTTTGCGTGAACTAAATCCGACTTTCGGTAAGCGACGTTGCAAAGGCATTTGACCACCTTCAAAACCACGCTTTGTAAAACCACCAGAGCGTGACTTCTGACCTTTATGCCCACGACCTGCTGTCTTACCATAGCCAGAACCAATACCGCGGCCTACACGTTTAGCGTCTTTTGTGGCTCCTGGAGCCGGCGCAATTGTATTTAAGTTCATCTTAAGCTTCCTCAACCTTTAGTAAATAAGACACATGATTAATCATGCCTCTATTCTCAGGTGTGTCGATAACGATAGCGCTGCTGCCTGTTTTTCTCAAACCAAGGCCTGCTACACATGCTTTATGTTTTGCTAAGCGACCAATTGTGCTTTTCAGCAATGTCACTTTTAATTTATCTTGAGCTGCCATTTTTTTATTCCATGATCTCAGCAACAGATTTGCCACGTTTGGCAGCAATTGCTTCTGGGTTATTCATGTCAGTCAAACCTTTAATTGTTGCACGAACAACATTTAACGGGTTTGTTGAACCAATAGATTTAGCTAATACATTATGAACGCCGACAGCATCAAATACTGCACGCATTGCACCACCGGCAATAACACCCGTACCTTCAGAGGCTGGTTGCATGTAGACTTTAGCTGCGCCGAATTGAGATGTCAGAGCATGTTGTAAAGTATGACCGTCAAGAGAGACTTTTTGCATATTCTTTCTTGCTTCGTCCATTGCTTTTTGAATCGCAACTGGCACTTCACGTGCTTTACCTTGACCGAAGCCAACACGGCCTTCACCGTCACCGACGACTGTTAAAGCAGAAAAACCAAATACGCGACCGCCTTTCACTACTTTTGCGACGCGGCGGATACCAACCAATTTTTCTACAAAACCATCCGACGGCTGTTGTCGTTGTTCATTTTGAGCCATGAGCTAAACCCTTGTAAAATTAAAACTGCAAGCCGTTTTCACGGGCAGCTTCTGCGAGTGCTTGCACTCGACCATGATATTTAAAACCAGAGCGATCGAATGACACTGTTGTGACACCTTCGCCGGATGCGCGTTGAGCAATTGCTTTACCGACGACAGCTGCTGCTGCGGCATTACCACTGCTTTTCAATTCTTTTTTCACGTCGGCATCAAGTGTAGATGCTGATGCAATGACCTTCGTACTGTCATGCGAAATCACTTGAGCATATATATGACGTGGAGTTCTGTGAACAGTTAGACGGTATGATTCGAGCTCTTTCATTTTTGCTCGTGATCTTTTCGCTCTGCGTAAACGTGATATTTTCTTATCCATAGTTTTGCCTAATTATTTCTTCTTAGCATCTTTGCGAGCAACATATTCATCTGTATAACGCACGCCTTTGCCTTTATAAGGTTCAGGTGGACGATAAGCACGAATATCTGCCGCTACTTGACCTACTGCTTCTTTATCAGCACCAGATACGACGATTTCAGTTTGGCTCGGTGTTTCAATTTTGATGCCTTCTGGCACAATATATTGAACAGGGTGTGAAAAACCTAACGTTAAGTCTAGTTTGTTACCTTGTGATTTAGCACGGTAACCAACACCAACTAGTGTTAATTTCTTCTCAAAACCTTGGCTGACACCAATCACCATATTGTTTAACAAAGCACGTGTCGTGCCTGCTAACGCAACTGATTGTTTTGCTTTATTACGAGCAGATGATTTTAAAGTAGTTCCTTCTTGCTTCACTTCAACATCGCTGTGTATATCGCGACTTAAAGTGCCTTTTGTACCTTTAATAGATACTTGGGCGCCATTCAAAGAAACTTCTACGCCTGCCGGTATTTCTACTGGCGCATTAGCTATACGTGACATTCTATATTCTCCAATACTCTAGCTAACAGCACACAGGACTTCACCGCCCTGGCCAAGTGAACGCGCTTTACGATCTGTCATTACACCTTGTGATGTAGAGACAACCGCTATACCTAAACCTGCAATGATTTTAGGTATTTCGCCTGCTGCTTTATAAACGCGTAGACCAGGTCTACTAACGCGATCAATTTGAGAAATAACAGGCTTACCTTCAAAATACTTCAATGCAATTGAAAGTACTTTTTTACCTTCTACTTCTGTTACGTTATGTGCAGAGATGTAACCTTCCTCTTGAAGTACCTTAGCAATGCTCACTTTTACATTTGAACAAGGCATTAATACTTCTGTTTTATTCGCTTGCTGTGCATTACGAATGCGAGTCAGCATATCTGCAATTGGGTCTGTCATACTCATTTTATTCTAGCTCCACAAATTCTATCGGCGTTTACCAACTAGCCATTACAAGACCGGGGATGTCACCAGCCATAGCATGTTCGCGTAATTTATTTCTAGACAGGCCAAACTTGCGGTAAAAACCATGTGGTCGCCCAGTTATGCTACAGCGGTTTCTCATGCGACTTGCGCTTGAGTTCCGTGGTAAAGCGTGAAACTTTTTAGCTGCTTCTTGACGCTCTTCAAAAGACAATGTTTGATTCAACATTTGCTTTTTGAGTTCAGCGCGTTTGACAGCGTATTTTTTCACTAATTTTTCGCGTTTAATTTCGCGGTTTACCATGCAACGTTTAGCCATAACTTAGTCCATCCAACCTATATTTATTTTCTGAAAGGGAATTTAAATGCCTTCAACAATGCATGAGACTCTTCAGCCGTTTTTGCAGTTGTTGTAATGGTAATATCCATTCCCCTTAGCTTATCAATTTTATCGTATTCAATTTCCGGGAAGATGATTTGCTCTTTCACTCCCATGCTGTAATTACCTTGCTTATCAAAAGACTTCGGATTCAAGCCTCGGAAATCACGCTCCCGGGGAATTGAAATCGTAATCAAACGATCAAGGAAATCGTACATACGGTCAGAACGTAAAGTCACTTTACAACCTACAGGCCAACCTTCTCGCAATTTAAAACCTGCAATTGATTTCTTTGCTTTAGTGATAACCGCTTTCTGACCTGCAATTTTCTCCATATCAGAGACTGCATTTTCCAATACTTTCTTATCAGTCAACGCTTCGCCAACACCCATATTAAGTGTGACCTTGGTCACCTTAGGCACTTCCATTACTGATTTGTAGCCAAACTGCTCCATTAGCTGTTTGATTACTTCATCACGATAAAAATCTTTTAATCTGCTCACTGTAATTACCTAATTCGTCGCTTATGCGCCGACAACTTCGCCGTTTGATTTAAACACACGAACCTTGCGGCCATCATCTAAAATTTTAAAGCCCACTTTTTCACCCTTACCTGTAGCAGGGTTCAACAAAGCCAGGTTAGAACCATCAATTGGCATTTCTTTATCTAAAATGCCGCCTGTTGTTCCTGCATTAGGATTTGGTTTAGTGTGCTTTTTCACCAAGTTGATACCTTCAACCACGAACTTACCATCTTCTCCGCGTGTTTTAATCTCACCTTGTTTACCACGATCTTTGCCCGCTATCACGACAACTTGATCACCTGTTTTTAATCTTTCCATCTCAGCGTCTCCTAACTTATAGCACTTCAGGCGCTAGTGAAATAATCTTCATGAACTTCTCACCGCGAAGTTCACGTGTGACAGGGCCAAAGATACGTGTGCCAATAGGCTGAAGCGCAGCGTTTAATAACACTGCAGCATTGCCATCAAAGCGAATTGACGAACCATCAGGACGACGAACACCTTTACGCGTTCTGACGATGACAGCATTGTGCACTTCACCTTTTTTCACTTTGCCACGTGGTGCAGCTTCTTTGATAGTGACCTTAATCACGTCACCAATACCTGCATAACGACGGTGTGAACCGCCTAATACTTTAATACACTCTATGCGCTTAGCACCGCTGTTATCTGCGGCATCTAGACTACTTTGCATTTGAATCATGGTCTAAACTCCAATATAACCGGGATTACTTAGCACGTGTCACAACGTCGACTAATTTCCAGCACTTAGTCTTTGACATTGGACGTGTTGATGTAATGTTGACAACATCGCCTACATTGCATGTGTTTTCTTCATCATGTGCATGCAATTTTGTAGAACGTTTTACATATTTCTTATAGATAGGATGTGCAACTTTACGCTCAATCAATACTGTGATTGATTTATCCATTTTATCGCTTACTACGCGACCTGTTACTAAACGTGTATTGTTTTCTTGTTCACTCATGTCTGCGCCCTATTTCTTTTCGTTCAGTACAGTTTTGATGCGTGCAATATCACGACGAACCCGTTTCATTTCACTGTTACGAGTCAGTTGGCCCGTTGCATGCTGCATACGTAAATTGAACTGTTCTTTATGTAATGCATCTAATTCTTGCACCATATCTTCAGCAGATTTCTGTCTAATTTCATTTGCTTTCATTACAATACTGCCCGTGTTACAAATGTTGTTTTAACAGGAAGTTTTGCTGCGGCTAAGCGAAACGCTTCGCGTGCCACTTCTTCATCAACACCTTCCATCTCATAAAGCATGCGACCCGGCTGCACATTAGCAACCCAGTATTCAACATTACCTTTACCTTTACCTTGACGTACTTCAAGTGGCTTACTGGTAATTGGCTTATCCGGGAAAACACGGATCCAAATTTTACCACCACGTTTAACGTAACGTGTCATAGCACGACGAGCGGCCTCAATTTGACGCGCCGTAATACGACCACGCTCTAATGACTTAAGACCAAACTCTCCGAAACTGACTTTCGAACCGCGATTGGCTAAACCACGGTTGCGCAGTTTCATCTGCTTTCTAAATTTTGTTCTTTTTGGCTGTAACATGGGTTATAACCTTACTTCTCAACTGGGGCAGGAGTTTGCGCATTCGCGTCAAAAACTTCGCCTTTAAAAATCCAAACTTTGACACCAATGATGCCGTAAGTCGTATTCGCTTCCGCTGTACCATAATCGATATCAGCACGTAATGTATGTAATGGCACGCGACCTTCACGATACCATTCAGTACGCGCGATTTCCGCACCGTTTAAGCGACCCGCTACATTAATACGGATACCTTGCGCACCTAAACGCATGGTATTAGTCACCGCACGTTTCATTGCACGACGGAACATAATGCGGCGTTCTAATTGTTGCGCTACGCTTTCTGCAACTAGTGTTGCATCGAGTTCAGGTTTGCGAATCTCTTCAACGCCGACATTGACGGGAACACCCATAATTGCTGACACCTCACGGCGCAACTTATCGATATCTTCGCCTTTCTTACCAATCACGATGCCCGGGCGAGCCGTATGAATCGTGATTTTAGCGTTTTTCGCAGGTCTATCTACTTGAATTTTACTCACTGAAGCATGTGACAATTTATCCTTAAGATAAGCACGTACTTTCAGATCTTTCTCTAGTAGTTTAGAAAACTCAGAAGAGTCAGCATACCAGATTGAATTCCAATCCTTAATTATACCAAGTCTAAAGCCAGTTGGGTGAACCTTTTGTCCCATAAGTATTCTCTCTTACTTTTCGTCTACAACCACAGTGATGTGGCTAGTGCGTTTAAGGATACGGTTACCACGGCCTTTAGCACGTGGTGACATACGTTTCATTGTTGAACCTTCATCAACCATTACGACTGAGATATAAAGCTCGTCGATATCTGCTCCGTCATTATGCTCAGCGTTTGCGATGGCAGAGTTTAAAACCTCTTTCATCAATACTGCTGCTTTTTTAGGACTGAAGGTTAATAAGTTAATCGCCTTTTCTACTGGCAATCCTCTAATTTGATCTGCAACTAAACGTACTTTTTGTGCAGAAATTCTTGCATAGCTATATTTTGCTGTTGTCGCCATTTCTCTACCCCTACCTATCGCTTAACTTTCTTATCAGCGATATGACCTCTGAAGGTACGCGTTGGAGAAAACTCACCCAACTTGTGCCCGACCATGTCTTCTGTAATAAATACCGGTAGGTGTTGTCTACCATTATGAACAGCAATAGTAAGACCAATCATGTCTGGAATAATCATTGAACGACGAGACCATGTTTTGATTGGACGCTTATTATTTGCTTCTACTGCTTCTAAAACCTTCTTTTCAAGGTGCAGGTCTATAAAAGGACCTTTTTTAATTGAACGCGGCATACTTAATTCCTAGCCTTTATTTTTTGTTACGACGACGTACGATTAAATTATCTGTACGTTTATTTTTACGAGTTTTGTAGCCTTTTGTTGGCATACCCCAAGGTGATACTGGATGACGACCACCTGATGTGCGACCTTCACCACCACCATGCGGATGATCAACCGGATTCATCACAACACCGCGAACGGTAGGACGAACACCACGCCAGCGTGTAGCACCGGCTTTACCTAATGATCTTAGTGAATGTTCACCGTTACCAACTTCACCCATTGTCACTTTACATTCGAGTGGTATTTTACGCATTTCGCCAGAGCGTAAACGTAATGTGGCGTAGCCATTTTCACGTGCAACAAACTGCGCGCTGCTACCAGCACTACGGGCAATTTGTGCACCCTTGCCTGGTTTCATTTCAATACAGTGAATCGTGCTACCTAAAGGTACAGACGCTAATTTCATTGCATTTCCTGCACGAATAGCGGCATTATCACCAGATTCTAATTTATCTCCAGCCACAACACCTTTAGGTGCAATGATGTATGTTTTTTCACCATCAGCATAACTTAATAAAGCAATATGGGCCGTGCGGTTAGGATCGTATTCAATACGTTCTACAACTGCTGGAATGCCGTCTTTATTGCGTTTAAAGTCAATTAAACGGTAACGTTGCTTATGACCACCACCACGATGTCTAACTGTGATGCGACCTGCATTATTTCTACCACCAGTTTTTGCCTTTTTTTCTACCAACGGTGCATATGGTGCACCACGGTGGAGATCTGCTGTTTTTACTTGTACAACAAATCTTCGGCCTGCCGATGTAGGTTTAGCTTTCTTTAACGCCATTCCTGATTCCTCACCCGTATTCTATTATTTATTCAGCGCCAACGAAATTGATGTCTGACCCTTCAGCCAATGTGACGTAGGCTTTTTTCCAATCATTACGCTTGCCCATGACGCGGCCTGTGCGTTTGATTTTACCTTTCACATTGGTTGTCGTTACTGACTCAACTTGAGCATCAAACAGTAATTCTACTGCTTTTTTAATTTCTAATTTGTTTGCACTTGGCAACACTTTTAGGACGACTTGATTATGGTTTTCAGCAACACGTGTTGCTTTCTCAGCTACCACTGGACCTAAAATTATTTTTGTTAAACGTTCTGGGTTCATAGCAATGACTCCTCTAATTTACGAACAGAGTCTTCGCTCATAACTACTTTTTCAAAACGCAACAATGCAACTGGGTTGATATGAGCAGCATCTGTTGCTGCGATATCGTATAAGTTACGTGATGCTAACGCGAGATTACCTGCTGCATTTTCCGTTACGATAAGTGCATTTTTCAGCCCTAACGCATCTGTTTTAGCTAATAAGTCTTTTGTTTTTGGTGATGCTAAGTCAACTTTATCTACAATAACTAAACTGTCATTACGACGTAGTTCAGATAAGATAGAACATAGTGCATGACGGTAAACTTTACGGTTTACTTTTTGACTATAATCACGTGGTTTAGCAGCAAAAGTTGTACCACCAGAACGCCAAATTGGACTTCTGATTGTACCTGCACGAGCACGACCACTCCCTTTTTGTGCAAATGGTTTACGTCCACCACCGCGCACTTCTGAGCGTGTTTTTTGTGCGTGCGTACCAGCTCTTGCACCCGCTAAGTATGCTGTTACTACTTGATGAACCATAGATTCATTGTATTCTCGATCAAACATTTCATCAGAAACAGTGATGTTTCCGGCTTTTGCTCCGTCGAAAGATTGTAATTGAAGATCCACAATTATTCCCCTAAGAATCTTTTAGGCTTTTACAGCAGGACGAATAACAACGCTACTACCTGTTGCGCCAGGAACAGAGCCCTTGACTAACAGTAAGTTACGTTCTTCATCTACCCTAACTACCGATAGGTTTTGTAAAGTACGTTTCACATCACCCATATGTCCAGCCATTTTCTTGTTTTTAAAGACACGACCTGGCGTTTGACATTGACCGATTGAACCCGCTGAACGATGAGAGATAGAGTTACCATGTGTGGCATCACCACCACGGAAACCATAGCGTTTCACACCACCGGCGAAGCCTTTACCTTTTGTTATTCCGCTAACATCAATTTTTTGACCCGCTTCAAACATAGTTACTTTGATTTCTGAACCGAGCTCTAGCTCAGATTCACCCTCAACAGTAAACTCACTTACTTTATCACCAGATGCAGACTCTGCTTTTGCAAAGTGTCCTGCTTGTGGCTTAGTGACGCGTGACGTTTTCTTTGAACCCACTGTTACTTGGACAGCATTATAGCCATCTGTTTCAACCGTTTTTAACTGGCTGACACGGTTAGGTTCAACTTCGATTACCGTTACGGGTGTTGATACGCCATCTTCTGTAAAGACGCGTGTCATTCCACGTTTCCGGCCGACAAGTCCAATAGTCATTGCTCAAGCCCCTCTTAATTCAACTTGATCTGAACATCTACGCCAGCGGCGAGGTCCAGTTTCATGAGTGCATCTACTGTTTTATCAGTAGGCTCAACAATATCCATAAGGCGTTTGTGTGTACGGATTTCATACTGATCCCGTGCATCCTTATTGACGTGCGGCGAAGTCAAAACGGTAAAACGTTCTTTTTTTGTCGGTAATGGAATAGGTCCATTAATCCGAGCGCCAGTACGTTTCGCTGTTTCAACAATTTCTTTAGCCGATTGGTCAATCAGACGATGATCGAATGATTTCAAACGGATTCTTATAGTTTGGTTAGTTGCCATTATTTATTTACTCAGTGATTTTACTAACGACGCCTGCACCTACGGTACGG
>JABGUA010000074.1 GCA_018646825.1 Piscirickettsiaceae bacterium | reverse complement strand
GAAGGGCCTAAAATCTATGCTAATGCTCGCTTTACAGCTGGAACACCTTCGGATGTCGTAGCCAGCTTTTTGGATGAATTAAATCGCACTTTAGATGAAACAGAAGCCGATTTAGGTGGTGATTTGATCGTATTAGATGTCACCCGTTTAGGCAGTGCGAGTACCGCGGGCCGTGCGTCAGCCCAAACAGCTGAGCGTTTTGGTTCGATTCAAGTAGAAATGACCTCGCCTGATGCCCGTGAGGTTAGAAATAAAACGTTCATGCGTGAGTGGCGAGATCGAATTACGTTACCGGCTGGGATTGAGACTTTCACACTCTCAGAGTCTCGCACTGGGCCACCAGGTAACGATATTGATATACGCTTAACGGGTGCATCAGCAGATATTTTGAAGCAGGCAGGGCAAGACGTTGCTGAACAATTAAAACAACTGCCGGGGATTAATGCCATTGAGGATGATATGCCTTATGGTCAAGAACAATTAATTTACAAGATCAAAGGTCAAGGTGAAGTACTGGGGCTGACAGTGAATAATGTAGGCCGCCAACTACGTGCTGCTTTTGATGGTCGCTTAGTCCAGATTTTTCAGGATGGTGATGATGAAGTAGAAGTCCGCGTCATGTTGCCAGATAAAGAGCGTAATACTTTGGCCACACTTGAAAACTTTATGGTCAGGATCCCGCAGGGGGGCAGTGTGCCATTGTCTTCAGTTGTTGAATTTGAGGCGCGACGGGGGTTTGATGTCTTGCGTCATACCGACAGCCAACTCGCAATTCATATCACGGCGAACGTTGATACCAAACTCAATAATGCGAATACGATTATTGCTGATTTAAAAGCAGATTTTTTACCCGAGTTATCACAACGTTATGGTGTGAAAGCGGGCTTTGAGGGCAGGGCTGAAGATCAAGCAGAGACTATCAGTGAAATGAAGCAAGGGCTTGTCCTAGCAATGATTTTAATCTATCTAATACTCGCCTGGGTTTTTTCATCTTATGGCTGGCCATTGGTTGTCATGGCGGCGATTCCATTTGGGTTGATCGGTGCTTTATTTGGCCATGCTGTAATGGGCATTGATCTGACGATTTTATCGTTATTTGGTATTTTTGGTTTGTCAGGCATTGTAGTCAATGACTCGATTATTCTAGTCACGTTCTTTAAGCAGCAACGTGAAAAGGGTATAGAGACCACGGAAGCCATTATTAATGCCGCCACGCATCGTTTACGGGCTGTGTTATTGACGTCATTGACAACGATTGGTGGTTTAACACCCTTGTTATTTGAAACATCACGACAAGCACAATTTTTGATTCCTATGGCGGTATCAATTTCATTCGGTTTGATGTTTGCAACAGTGTTGGTCTTATTAGTTATTCCTGCTTTATTATCCGTCCACGAAAGTATTGCAGAAAAGTTTATGGATCGCAGTATGGTGGCTAAAGAAAGTTAAGCTTATTCTTAATGGCCATTTTGAATTCTAAGCAATAGGTTTTGCCAGAGGCTTAAACGGGCAGCGTCGGAAACACGTTGATTTTGTTTTGGTTTCGTGAGCCATAAACCTGACCCATTGAAACTATAAACTGGAATTAAATCAGTTCTTTGTGTTGCATACTTAATTTCAATTATTAGGTTGTCAAGTACCAGTGGGACAGCACGTTTATTTTCGAAGTAAGTCAGCACCATATGCGCTTGATTACGTTCGACTGCTTTTACGTAGGTCAACCTCAGTTTATTTTCATCTACGCCTAATTGTTTTAAAGTGAAATATTTAGCAATGGCATAATCTTCACAATCACCGCCACCGATGGACAAGGTTTCTATAGGCGTTGCCCAGTAGTCTTTTTTATCCCACAGCGCCTGGTCGTCAATGAATTGAACATTGGCGTTAAAAAACGCATTGACGCGATTTAATTTCTCTTGCTCAGGTAAGCTGTGATTTTCTCGAATTAACGCTTGCCAATCAATAACACGCTGTCGTGCAAATTTATTGTATTTTTTTTCAATCGTATCGAGTTGCAGATCTGTCATGTCACGTTCAGAATGCGCTGACAAAGACAATACGAAGCCAATGATGAGCATAAGGCAGCTCAACATCTTAGTTTTTTTCTTTATAAACATGGTGTTAGTATCAGTTAGCGACTGATACCATGGATTGATTTAGCCTTAACAATATCCATGTCGGCATCTGATTTGACGTCTTCTGCCAGTACTTTAATATCTAACAGAGTAGCGACTTCACTGATCAGGTCTAGAAATTGGGTTTTATTGGGATCCTCAGCAATATTTGTTGTGAGATCGCGAGCTAGTCTTAGGTAGTTGATATTGAGTGATTTAAGTTGCTCAATATCAATAATGTCTGGCGAGTAGCGTTTTAATAATACGGCTGCTCCCATCGAATTAATAAAATGAGCAAAACTGGAAAAAGCCCCGATATCCTTGGTAGCAGAGTAGGCCGTGACACTAAAGCTGAGTAATTTTAAGTCTATTTTTGTTTTAGCTAATCGTTCTTTCAACCAAAGGTTAAAAGCATGTGAACTGATTGAGTCCATGGTTAAATTAATTGTTACGGGGTTTGTCTTATTGGTCTTTTCCATTAAGGAAATAATTTTATTTACTATCGATTGATCTAACGCTTCAACAAGCTGAAATTCTTGCGCCATTGAAAAGAAAGTCCCTATAGAGAGTACGTCACCATTACTGTCTCTAACGACTGTAAATGCTTCTTCCATCACTTTTTTAGCCGGTACTTGTTTATAGTCATGAGCCTCTGCGGTAAAAGTGATTTCAGGCGTAGGCAAGTTATTGTCAATGGCACTCGTAATCAGTGTTTTCCATTCGATATCGCTCATCGGACTAGCAAGATCCTCTTTGATGTAATAAGCATTATGACCAATGTTTTT
>JABGUA010000164.1 GCA_018646825.1 Piscirickettsiaceae bacterium | reverse complement strand
CTCAAGAAGCAGCAGAAATGGGTTTTTGGGCGATAAACGTTGACACGATGCTGATGTCAGTGATTTTGGGCGTCGCGATGATGTGGTTTTTCCGTAGTGTTGCAAAAACAATTTCAACAGGTGTGCCAAACCCAGTACAGAATTTCGCCGAAATGATTATCGAATTTATCAATGATACAGTTCGTGGCTCATTTACTGGTGGTAAAAACGATTTGGTTGCGCCTTTGGCGTTAACAATTTTTGTTTGGGTCTTTTTGATGAACTTAATGGACCTGATTCCAGTCGATATCCTGCCTTTGGCGGTTGCACAAGGTGCAGCGTTATTTGGTGCGGATCCTCATCATGTCTTCTTTAAAGTGGTGCCGAGTACAGACCCTAATGCAACAATGGGTATGGCTTTAGTCGTCTTTATTTTGATGCTGTTTTATAGCTTTAAGATTAAAGGTGCTGGCGGTTTCCTTGGTGAACTTGCGTTCGAACCATTCGGAAAAATGGCTTTACCAATCAACTTAGTATTAGAGACAGTGACTTTATTAGCCAAACCATTTTCATTAGGTTTGCGGTTGTTCGGAAATATGTATGCGGGTGAGATGGTCTTTATCTTGATTGCTACTATGTATGGCGCAGGTTTGATGTTAGGTTCTGTGGCAGGTTTACTGCAAGTGGGTTGGGCGATTTTCCACATTTTGATTATCACGTTGCAAGCTTTTATCTTTATGGTCTTGACCATTGTTTATATTGATATGGCACATCAACATCATTAAGTTTGAATAAGTTTTACTTTTAATTTTTTAGTATTAGATATTTGTTAGGAGAAAAAAATGGATATGGGTTTAGTTTATATTGCAGGTGCGATAATGGCTGGTTTAGGAGCATTAGGTGCTGCGATTGGTGTTGGTCTGTTAGGGGGTCGTTTCTTAGAAGCAGCTGCACGCCAACCAGAATTAGTACCAATGTTACGTACAAACTTCTTCTTGGTTGCCGGTCTTGTTGATGCGGTTCCAATGATTGCTGTTGGTTTGTCTATGTATGTTTTATTTGCAGTTGTATAAAGATTATTGCGATAAATAAAGAGGTATTAGCATGAATATGAATGCAACCTTGATTGGTCAAGCAATTGCTTTCGCAATTTTCATTGCTTTTTGCATGAAGTATGTGTGGCCGCCAATTATGCAGGCGCTCGAAGAACGTACTAAAAAGATTGCAGAAGGCTTGGCAGCTGCTGAACGCGGCCGTCATGAGCAAGAGTTAGCTGAAAAGCGTGCACAACAAGTGATCCATGAAGCGAAAGAGCAAGCGAATGAAATTATTTCACAAGCTCAGCGTCGTGGTAATGACATTGTGGATGAGTCAAAAGAATCTGCTCGCGTTGAAGGCGAACGTATTTTGACATCAGCACAAGCTGAAATTGAACAAGAAGCCAATCGTGCGAAAGATGAACTTCGTGGTCAAGTGGGCACCATTGCAATTGCGGGTGCGGCGAAAATTCTTAACCGTGAGATTGATGAGAAGGCACATACCGATTTGTTAAATGAATTGGTAAGTCGGATCTAGAGGAACAGACGAATGGCTGAAGCAATTACAATCGCTCGACCTTACGCAAATGCTATTTTTAGTATTGCGAATGAAAAGGGCGAGTTGAAAGTTTGGTCTGAATTGTTGGCCGTGTTTTCACAGTGCGTAGAAGACGATGAATTGGCTAGTATGATTGCCAGTCCATCAGTGACAGATGAGCAGATGATCGACTTGCTTGCCAATGTTACGGGTGAGACTGTCAGTGATGAGGCTAGACAATTTCTGATGTTGTTGTCAGAAAATAATCGTCTGCCAATATTAAGCGATATCGCGGTAATTTATGAACAATTGCGCGCGGAAGCTGAACAAGTGATGACAGCGGATGTGAGTGCGGCGAAAGCATTGACACCAGAGCAAGAAGCCAATATTTCAGCGGCGTTGAAAAAACGTACAGGCAGAGATGTCACATTAAACGTTGAGGTTGATGAAAGTTTATTAGGCGGCGCGATTATTCGAGCAGGTGACCTGATTATTGATGGATCAGCCTTGGGTAAATTGAACAGACTGGCCAACGTTATTAACTAACGGCCCGTATAGAGGAATTAAGATGCAACTCAATTCAGCAGAAATCAGTGACCTCATTAAAAAGCGCATTGAAAGCTTTGATGGGGCAACTGAAGCACGTACCGAAGGTACTGTTGTTGGTGTAACAGATGGTATTGTCCGTATTCACGGCTTGGCCGATGTTATGGCGGGGGAAATGTTAGAGTTTCCTGGCAATACTTATGGTATGGCACTCAACTTAGAGCGCGATTCTGTCGGTGCGGTAGTACTAGGTGCTTACCAACATATTACAGAAGGCGACAGTGTTAAATGTACTGGCCGTATTTTAGAAGTCCCCGTTGGTGAAAGTTTATTGGGACGTGTTGTTGACTCATTAGGTAACCCAATTGACGGCAAAGGCGAAATCACTAGCGAAGCAACATCTCCGATTGAGAAAGTTGCGCCAGGTGTTATTTCACGCCAATCAGTTGATCAACCACTCCAATTAGGTTTGAAGTCAGTTGATGCGATGATTCCGGTTGGTCGTGGCCAGCGTGAGTTAATTATCGGTGACCGACAAACAGGTAAAACAGCGATTGCTATCGATGCGATTATCAATCAGAGAGATACGGGTGTTAAATGTATCTATGTTGCGATTGGCCAAAAAGCGTCTTCGATTGCGAACGTTGTTCGTAAATTAGAAGAGCATGGTGCTTTAGGTCATACCACTATTGTAGCGGCAGCAGCATCTGATGCGGCGGCATTACAATTCATTGCACCTTATGCAGGTTGTTCAATGGGTGAGTATTACCGCGATAAAGGTGAAGATGCCCTAATCATTTATGATGATCTGACTAAACAAGCATGGGCTTACCGCCAAATGTCATTGTTATTACGTCGTCCACCGGGTCGTGAAGCATATCCTGGTGATGTTTTCTACATTCACTCTCGTTTATTAGAGCGTGCATCACGTGTAAGCGCTGATTATGTAGAAAAACAAACTAATGGTGCGGTGACTGGTAAAACAGGTTCATTGACGGCATTGCCGATTATCGAAACACAAGCGGGTGACGTATCAGCATTCGTACCAACAAACGTGATTTCGATTACCGATGGTCAGATTTTCTTAGAAACAGATTTGTTCAACTCAGGTATTCGCCCTGCGATTAATGCTGGTTTATCAGTATCACGTGTTGGTGGTGCTGCTCAAACTAAGATTATCAAGAAGTTGGGTGGTGGTACACGTCTAGATTTGGCGCAGTATCGTGAGTTAGCAGCATTTGCTCAGTTTGCATCTGATCTTGATGAAGCGACACGCAGCCAAATTCAACGTGGCCAACGTGTTACAGAGTTGATGAAGCAACCACAATATCAACCATTATCAATTGCCGAAATGTCAGTGTCGTTATTTGCTGCAAATGAAGGCTTTATTGATGATGTTGAAGTTGAGAAAGTGGGATCTTTTGAAGCATCTTTATTGTCTTACATGAAGTCTAACGAAGCAGACTTAATGGCTAAGATTAATGAAACAGGTGGCTTTGGTGATGATATCTCTGGCGGACTACGCTCAGCGGTTGAAAGCTTCAAGACAACTGGCAGCTGGTAATCGGAGCATAAGCCATGGCTAGCGGTAAAGAGATACGGACTCAGATAGGCAGCATCAAAAACACGCAGAAAATCACGCGTGCGATGGAGATGGTGGCTGCGAGTAAGATGCGTAAAGCGCAAGAGCGAATGGCAGCAACACGCCCTTATTCGGACAAGATGCATAATGTGATTCAGCATTTGGCTTTTGCTCATCCAGAATATAAACACGCCTATTTGCAAGATAGAGAAGAGAAAACACGCGTTGGCTATATTATCGTGTCTTCAGATCGTGGTTTATGTGGCGGATTGAATAATAATTTATTCAGAACAGTGCTGAAAGATATTCAAACTAAATCAGACCAAGGTCTTGAGATTGACGTGTGTGCCATCGGCAAAAAAGCGACTAGCTTTTTTAGCCGTCTACCGGTGACATTGTCGGCACAAGTCACACAGTTAGGTGAAGCGCCAAGTGCGAATGAATTAGTTGGCAGCATTAAAGTCATGCTCGATGCTTATGATTCTGGACATATAGATAGCTTGTATCTGGTATTTAATGAATTTGTAAATACGATGACGCAAGAAAATAAAATCATGCAGTTATTACCGAATAAGCCTGAAGCACCAGATGAAGAATTAAAACATCATTGGGATTATATTTATGAACCTGATGCAAAAGAAGTTTTAGATGATTTATTGGTTCGTTACATTGAGTCTTTAGTCTATCAAGGTGTGGTCGAAAACGCCGCGTGTGAGCAAGCATCACGCATGGTTGCAATGAAAAGTGCATCGGATAATGCGGGTGACCTTATTGATGACTTGCAATTGGTGTACAACAAAGCGCGCCAAGCTGCTATTACACAAGAAATATCTGAAATTGTTGCTGGTGCCGCGGCGGTATAAAGCAAATAACACGGGTTTTAACGGCCCAAATGTATTGAAAGAGGAAGCGAGATGAGCTCTGGAAAGATTGTACAAATTATCGGTGCGGTTGTTGACGTGGAATTTCCACATGACAGCATACCTAAGATTTACGATGCCCTAATGGTTGAAGAAGTAAGCTTAACGCTTGAAGTTCAACAACAATTAGGTGATGGTGTTGTCCGCACGATTGCCATGGGCGTGACTGATGGCCTTAAACGCCATTTGGAAGTATCTAATACCGGTGAAACGATTCAAGTGCCTGTTGGCCAAAAAACGCTGGGTCGTATCATGGATGTGTTGGGTAACCCTATCGATGAGAAAGGCGATATCGG
>JABGUA010000075.1 GCA_018646825.1 Piscirickettsiaceae bacterium | reverse complement strand
CTTTACGCCGATCCATTACTAATGGTCAGCCGCACTCGATGATCTTTTGGGGCCCACCAGGTACAGGGAAAACTACATTAGCCAAACTGATCGCCGGCTATTGTGATGCTGAGTTCTTAACGATATCCGCGGTATTAGCAGGCGTTAAAGAAGTTAGAGCGGCAGTTTCAAGGGCGCAACAGTTACAGCAAGAGCAAGGTCGACAAACGATGTTGTTTGTTGATGAAGTCCACCGTTTTAATAAATCGCAACAAGACGCCTTTTTGCCTTATGTCGAGAATGGTACGTTTACCTTCATTGGCGCGACGACAGAAAACCCCTCATTTGAATTAAATAATGCCTTGTTATCTCGGGCTCGTGTCTATGTACTGACTTCTTTAGACACGGAAGATTTACGTGAAATTATTGACCGTGCGATGTCTGATGAGACATTGGGTTTGGCCGATCGAGGCATTGATATTGCTCCTGCTTTACGAGACATGTTGGCGCAGGCATCTGATGGCGATGGTCGCCGCGTTTTAAACTTACTAGAAATCGTGGTTGATTTGGCCGATAGCCAGGACCAATCCTCAGTTTCAGAAGAGGATGTGTTATCGGTTTTAGCTGGCGGATTACGACGCTTTGATAAAGGTGGTGAAGCCTTTTATGATCAAATCTCTGCTTTGCATAAATCAGTGAGGGGCTCATCGCCTGACGCATCTCTTTATTGGTTATGTCGTATGTTAGATGGCGGCTGTGATCCGGTTTATTTGATGCGACGTATTGTGCGAATGGCATCGGAAGATATTGGTAACGCTGATCCGCGAGGCTTAAGGATTGCGTTAGATGCATGGGAGAGTTATGAAAAACTGGGTAAAGCCGAAGGTGAATTGGCGATAGCACAAGCGGTTGTTTATCTGGCTTGTGCACCCAAGAGCAATGCGGTTTATAGTGCGTTTAATGCTGCAATGGCAGATGTGCGCTCACATGGCTCAAGCGAGGTGCCATTGCATTTACGTAATGCGCCAACGAAATTAATGAAAGACTTGGGATATGCCAAGGAATATCGCTATGCACACAATGAGCCTGATGCCTATGCCGCGGGAGAAAATTACTTTCCAGATTCCATACCTGAACGGCAATATTACGAGCCGGTTAACCGTGGTTTAGAGATTCAGATTGCTGAGAAGATGGCGCGATTGAGAATACTTGATGATAAGGCTCGGGGAAAATAAAGGCCTGAGCCTTTTTAGCTTTGGTCTTTCAATCTAATTTTCTCATCGACGGTGTTTAATACTTCAATAAAATTTCGAGATCTAAGCGGTCTTTTTAAAATAAAGTCAATTGACTGGTCATGGGCGGGTTTGTGTTGACAAAATGGCATTGTAGCCCTTGTTATGCGATTGCCAAGCAATTTTACCTTCTGTTGTCGTTAGCGAGTATATATGGAGTTCTACTTGCCCAGATTCAATGATTTCCCACGCACTGCTTAGCGCGCCTGTCGATAAGGCGAGTATAGATTTAAGGGAGGTCAGATCGCTGTCATTTAGCCCATAAGTTTTCATTCTCATACAATCCACAGATTGTTCTCCTACGTGTCTCGCTAGTATCTTTAATTAATGCAGTGAAATCAAGGAGACAGAGGGGGTTTAATTGCTTTTATGTCGACTAATTCACATAGATATCGTAACGGGTATTTTTACTTTCAACAGCTGTATTGGGTTTTTGTTGATCTATGATAGTTGCTGACTTAGGTCTTTTAATCACTACTCTTTTTCTAGCTATTTTTCTTGCTGTTTTAAGTAATTCTGAACTGTCAGTATCTGGCCCGATCAGTTGATGGAGTAGCTGCATCTCTTTTTTAACTAAAGCGGCTTTCTGTCTGTTTGGATACATAGGGTCGATGTAGATAACATCGGGATAATGTTCTGGTGATAGTTGGGTTAAATAGTCAGTTGTGTTGTGATGAATCAGTTGCATGCGTAGTGCCACCTCTTGTGTTTCGGGATCGGCTTGAGCTCGACGGATTGCATCTTCTAGTAAAGTGGCGAGTATTGGATTACGTTCAATTAAGGTGATTTGGCACCCGAGTGTGGCGAGGACATAAGCATCGCGGCCGTAGCCAGCAGTGGCGTCGAGTATGGTCGGTGTAGCACCTTTTTTAAGCCCAACGGCTTTGGCAAGGGCTTGGCCTCGGCCACCGCCAAATTGTCTTCTGTGTGCATTTTTCCCTTGTGTAAAATCGATCCAGATAGGATTGCCGAGGCCAGGCGTTGTAACAGCAATATTTGCCTTTGAGATAAGTAGTTGGGGTTTGTCATTTGTACGGGTGCTAGAAACGTCAAGTGACAAACGGCGTGCTAATTCTTGGGCTTTGTCACTTTGTTCGGGAGAGTCAGGGTATATCGTAATGTCATCAAATGGGATCATTGGTTTTCTAATGTAATTTTTTGTTTGTTGGTGTGAGTGAACGTCATTAATGCTTGGTCTTGACCCTGCTTGATATTGTCTATTACGAAGGGTGTTTATTATTGTTAATTTGAGACGTTATGGTTCAGTTCAGTTCAGTTGTTTGTTTGTTGAGATAATTATTAAAATCAATTTATGTTGTTGATAATGTAACCGACTAACGGGTGTTTTGCCATAACTTGATTTGACTTAATGCGTCATATTATCGAGAATTAATCCTTTTTGAATTTCATTAATTTGCTTGGAGGCAGCGGTGCCACTGATAGAAATCAGGGATTTGCACTTTAACCGTGGAGATAAGGCGATTTTTAAAGGGGTAGATCTTGATATCTACCGCGGCAAAGTCACGGCTATCATGGGTCCAAGCGGTACAGGTAAGACAACGCTACTCAAGTTGATCGGTGGGCAATTGTTACCTGATCAAGGGTCGATTAAAATTGATGGTCAAAATGTACATGAGTTGAAACATGCGCAGTTATACGAATTACGTAAGCGAATGGGCATGTTGTTTCAAAGTGGTGCATTGCTAACAGATATTTCTGTTTTTGATAATGTGGCGTTTCCATTGCGCGAACATACGGACTTGCCTGAGTCGATGATCCGTGACTTGGTTCTGATGAAGTTACAAGCTGTTGGATTACGCAATGCGAAAGATTTGATGCCAGCTGAACTATCGGGCGGTATGGCTCGACGCGTTGCTTTAGCGAGGGCAGTATCTTTAGATCCAATGATGATTATGTATGATGAACCTTTTACTGGGCAAGACCCTATTTCAATGGGGACATTGGTGAATTTGATTAAACGCATCAATCAATCAATGGGATTAACAAGTATTGTGGTGTCACATGATCTTGAGGAAACAATGGCTATTGCAGATGACATTTATTTGTTATCGGATGGTCGAGTGATTGAACGCGGTACACCTGAAACGTTGCAAAACTCTTCATCAGAATGGGTGAAACAATTTATGGAAGGTTTGCCAGATGGGCCGGTTTCTTTCCATTATCCTGGCGTGGCGTTCGAAGAGGATTTATTGAGTCCGAAGGTTAAGCAGTAATGGGGACAATTCAACGGTTAGGACAATGGGCTATTGGAACGAGCGAACGACTAGGTCGTGGTTATTTGTTCCTAATGGCAATACTCGCTGGGGTGCCGGGTATGCTAATGCGTTTTTCTCTGGTGATTCAGCAGCTATATTCTGTCGGCGTCTTATCAATCTTACTCATTTTGGTTTCGGGCTTGTTTGTCGGAATGGTACTTGGCCTACAAGGCTACTACACACTGGTTGACTTTGGCGCTGAGGAATCATTGGGCGTCATGGTGTCATTGTCCTTAGTGCGCGAGTTAGGTCCTGTAGTCAGTGCTTTGTTATTTGCTGGAAGAGCAGGATCGGCGCTAACGGCTGAAATCGGCTTAATGAAAAGTACGGAGCAGTTATCTGGGATGGAAATGATGGCGGTTGATCCAATTCGCCGTATCATTACACCGCGCTTTTTAGCTGGATTTATATCGTTGCCTTTTTTAGCTGCTATTTTTAGTGCGGTCGGTATCATAGGTGGCTATATTGTTGGTTATGGTTTGCTAGGAGTTGATGATGGTGCGTTCTGGACTCAAATGCAGGCGAAGACAGATTTTTATAATGATATTTTGAATGGTGTAATTAAAAGCGTGGTATTTGGCTTTGTGGTGACATGGATTGCCTTATTTGAAGGCCATGATGCGATTCCAACCTCAGAAGGTGTGGGACGAGCTACAACGCGGACAGTTGTTCATTCAGCGTTTGCTATTTTGAGTTTAGATTTTGTGTTAACAGCGCTGATGTTTGGAGAGGTATAGGATGAGGCAAAAAAAGAGTACGGAAGTGACGGTGGGGTTGTTTGTTGTTCTGGGCCTAGCTGCTTTGTTTTTCCTTGCAATGAAAGTCAGTAATTTAACGTCATTTAATGATGAGCAAGGTTACCGGGTGACGGCTGAATTTGAAAATGTTGGGGGCTTGAAAGCCCGTTCACCAGTGACATTAGCAGGTGTGCGAATCGGGCGTGTTGAAAGTATTACTTTAGATTCCTACACCTATAACGCCAATGTGGTACTGAATTTGTATTCGAGTTTTAATACTTTACCGACAGATACTGCTGCCAGTATTTATACCGCAGGCTTGTTGGGTGAGCAATATATTGGCCTTGAAGCTGGGGCTGAAGAAGAATTTTTAAAAGATGGTGATGTCATAGAGTTAACACAACCGGCATTGGTACTGGAACAAGTGATTGGCCAGTTTTTGTTTAGTAAAGCGGAAGGGGATGAATAATGTTAAAGCTTTTTGTTAAACCCGTTTGGTTTACATTGTTATTGGCAATGGTGACAACGCTATTTTTTAGCTCTAGTGCTGTAATGGCTGATGAAACGGTCTCTGAGCCACAAGCCTTGGTTAAAGATGCGTCAGATCGCATGTTGCAGGCCTTAAAAGACAATGAAGATAAGATAGAAGAAGACCCAAGGTTTGTTTATGGCCTTGTAGATGATATTTTATTGCCGAATTTTGATTTTGCAAAAATGTCGAAACTGGCTTTAGGTAAAAATTGGCGTAAGGCAAATACAGCACAACGTGAACGGTTTATTGGTGAATTTCGATTATTGTTAGTTAGAACCTATACGACGGCGATGTTGGAATACTCGGATGAAGAAATTGTTTTTTTACCTTTTCGTGACGACCTAGCTAAGAAAAGAGTCAAAGTGGCGATGGAAATTTTGCAACCAGGTGGTCCGTCTATTCCGATGGCTTTATCGATGTATTTGAATAAACAAAATGCCTGGAAAGTTTATGATGTCAAAATTGATGGTATTAGTTTAGTGACTAATTACCGTTCTACCTTTGCCGCTGAAATACGACAAGGTGGTATGGAAAAGTTGATTGATAATTTAGCGGCGCGTAATGAAAAAGTGAAGGCATGAGCCAAGCGATAGCCATTAACTTGGATAAATCGTCAGAGCTGGTGCTGGTCAGTGGAGAGCTAACTTTTTCTACTGTTAAGAGTGTTTTGAATGAGATCCATTCATTGGTTGGCTCTTTATCGACATTACAGATTGACTTATCGGACGTGACAAGGAGTGATAGTGCTGGTTTAGCATTATTAGTTCATTGGATGCGTGCGGCTAAACAAGCGAAGAAGCCGTTGTTTTTTCACCATATTCCGGCACAAATGCTGGCGATTGCATCAGCGAGTGGTTTAGACGAGTTTTTACCGGTGCCTAACAATTAATTTAAGTGGAAAACAATGATGGATGCGTCAGAAATTAAAAAATTAATCGAAGCAGGATTGCCTGATGCGAAAGTGGAAGTATTGGGTGATGATGGCCAACATTTCGAAGCCTTTGTTGAAAGCCCTTCATTTAAGGGAAAGGGCTTAGTCGCTCAGCATAAAATGGTTTATGCGACCTTAGGAACAAGTTTTGAGAGTGCATTACACGCACTTGCCTTAAAGACATCTGCACCTAGTTAAAAAGCTTAGGCTCAAACTAGACAGTACAAATATCGAGATTACATGGATAAATTAATTATCACTGGCGGCGCCACCTTGGATGGAGAAATCCGTATATCTGGTGCTAAGAATGCTGCATTGCCAATTTTAATGGGTGCTTTGTTATCGGATTCACCGGTTCGAGTGGGTAATGTGCCTCATTTGCACGATATTACGACGACCTTAGAGTTATTAGGCCGCATGGGTGTGACATTAACGGTTGATGAACGCTCAGGTGTGGTAATAGACCCAACAACATTGACTGATACAGAAGCAGCTTATGATTTAGTTAAAACGATGCGGGCATCGATTTTAGTATTAGGTCCCTTATTGGCTAAGTTTGGTAAGGCCGATGTGTCATTGCCTGGTGGTTGTGCGATTGGTTCTCGTCCTGTTGATTTACATTTACGTGGTCTTGAACAAATGGGTGCTGATATTAAAGTTGAAAACGGTTATATCCGTGCAACTGATGGTGGAGGTCTGAAAGGTGCGCATATACTGATGGACCAAGTGACAGTGACGGGTACTGAAAACTTGATGATGGCGGCAACCTTGGCTGAAGGAAAAACTATTATTGAGAATGCTGCACGTGAGCCGGAGGTTGTGGATCTCGCAGATTACCTCAACAGTATGGGTGCAAAGATCTCAGGTATGGGAACGGCGACAGTTGAGATTGAAGGTGTCAAATCGCTCAGCGGCGCGAAGTATAATATTTTACCGGATAGGATTGAGACTGGGACTTATTTGGTTGCAGCTGCAATTACCCGCGGTAAAGTTAAATTAAAAGATACTGATGCGAATCAACTTGAATCTGTTTTATTAAAACTAGAGGAAGCTGGCGCAGATATTGAAGTGGGAGAGGATTGGATTAGCCTTGATATGCATGGGCAGCGACCGAAAGCGGTTAATATTCGAACAGCACCTTATCCTGCTTTCCCAACAGATATGCAAGCACAGTTTACAGCTTTAAATAGCGTGGCTGAAGGTCAGGCGACGATTGTTGAAACAGTGTTTGAGAATCGGTTTATGCATGTGCAAGAGATGCAACGCATGGGAGCAAATTTGCATATTGAAGGTAATACGGTGTTTAGTAAAGGTGTAGATCAATTAACTGCAGCGCCGGTGATGGCAACAGATTTAAGGGCTTCTGCGTCACTCGTTTTGGCTGCTTTAGTGGCGGAAGGTGAGACTGTCGTCGAGCGCATTTATCATATCGATCGTGGTTATGAATGTATCGAAGAAAAATTACAACAATTGGGGGCAAAGATTCGTCGTGTCCCTGGTTCGGCTTAAGGTGGGCGGGTTATGTCTGAGATGTTGACCTTAGCATTATCAAAAGGCCGTATTTTTGAGGAGACACTACCGTTGCTAAAGGCAGCGGGTATTGAACCTCTGGATGATCCTGAAACAAGTAGAAAGTTGATTTTAGACACCAATCGACCTGATGTTCGATTAATTATTGTTCGAGCTTCTGATGTGCCAACTTATGTTGAGTATGGCGGTGCAGATATTGGTGTTGCGGGGAAAGATGTATTACTTGAGCATCCAACAGCTGAACTTTATGAACCCGTCGATTTGAAAATTGCCTGTTGTAAATTGATGACGGCAGGAAAGGTTGATGAGGGAGAAATAAAAGGGCGCTTAAAAGTGGCGACGAAGTTCGTTGAGAGTACACGCCGGTTTTATGCTGAACAAGGCCAACAAGTGGACATTATTAAACTTTACGGCTCAATGGAATTAGCACCGTTGGTGGGCTTAGCGGACCGTATCGTTGATGTGGTTGATACCGGGAATACCTTGCGTGCAAATGGTTTAGTACCGATGGAACATATTGCGGATATCAGTTCACGTTTAGTCGTTAATAAAGCATCGATGAAAATGAAACATGTCCGTATTCAGGCCTTTATTGATGATGTGCGGGCAGCAGTGGCAGAACGAAGTAATGGTTGAATTAAAAAGACTGACGACAGAGGCCGATGATTTTCAGCAGCAGTTAGAAGCTGTTTTGGCTTGGGACGCATCTTCAGATATGGCGGTGGTTGATACGGTTCGGGCAATTTTAGCGGATGTTAAGGGCCGAGGTGATGCAGCAGTATTAGAATATAGTCGCCGTTTTGATCGTCTATCAGTAACATCAATGGCAGAATTAGAATTGCCTTTATCGCGCGCTCAAGCGGCGTTAACTTCTATTCCAGAAGCGCAACGTGTTGCTTTAGAAGCCGCAGCTGATCGTGTTCGTGCTTATCATGAACATCAAAAACAAGACTCGTGGACTTATACTGAAGCTGATGGCACGGTCTTAGGCCAGCAGGTGACGCCTTTGGATCGTGCTGGATTATATGTTCCTGGTGGTAAGGCGGCGTATCCTTCTTCTGTTTTAATGAATGCGATTCCAGCCAAGGTGGCAGGTGTTAGCGAATTAATTATGGTTGTGCCAACACCTGATGGTGAAGTTAATGATCTAGTGCTGGCCGCTGCGGCTATTGCTGGCGTCGATCGTATTTTTGCGATTGGTGGTGCACAGGCTATTGCGGCCTTGGCCTATGGTACTGAGACGATTCCGCAAGTCGATAAGATTGTTGGACCAGGTAATATTTACGTGGCGACAGCTAAAGGCATGGTCTTTGGTGCTGTTGGTATCGATATGATTGCTGGGCCATCAGAAATTTTGGTTGTGTGTGATGGCAAGACTGACCCGGAATGGATCGCGATGGATTTGTTTTCACAGGCAGAGCATGATGAAGATGCACAATCTATTTTGATTTCGCAAGATGCTGCGTTCTTAACGCAAGTCGAAGCAGCGATTAGTCGATTATTACCGACAATGGAGCGTGCTGAGATTATTCAAAAATCACTGTCAGATCGTGCTGCCCTGATCCTTGTCAAAGATTTAGATGAAGCAGTGGACGTGGTTAACTTTATTGCGCCAGAGCATTTGGAGTTATCTGTTGATGATCCGATGGCAATGGCGAAGAAAGTACGCCATGCGGGTGCAATCTTCATGGGCCGTTACACTGCCGAAGCATTGGGTGATTATTGTGCTGGACCCAATCACGTTTTACCGACATCGCGAACAGCACGTTTTAGTTCGCCACTTGGTGTCTATGATTTTCAGAAACGGTCGAGTTTGATTCAGGTATCGGAACAAGGTGCTCAGACAATGGGCCGTTTAGCTTCTGTTCTTGCGCGTGGTGAAGGCTTAACAGCGCACGCGCGTTCTGCAGAATACCGTTTGAAGGACTGATTATGAGCCGGTTTTGGAGCACAATCGTGCATGAGTTGGATCCGTATGTGCCGGGTGAACAACCTAAGGGTGAGAAGCTGGTTAAGCTTAATACCAATGAAAACCCTTATGGGCCATCTCCAAAAGTATTAGCGGCTATTCAATCGTATGATGGCGATCAGTTGCGTTTATACCCGGATCCAGATGCGGGTGACTTAAAGCAAGCGATTGCAGATTATTATGATCTGTCGCGCCAACAAGTTTTTGTTGGCAATGGCTCTGATGAAGTATTAGCGCATATTTTTCATGGTCTGTTTCAACAATCTTCTCCCATCTTGTTCCCTGATATTTCTTACAGTTTTTACCCCGTTTATTGTGGTTTGTATCGCATTGATTATGATCTTATTCCTCTAGATGATGCGTTAGCGATTAATACGGCAGATTATGTACGTGAAAATGGCGGGATTATTTTTCCAAATCCGAATGCACCAACGGGGCGCTTATTGAGCCTTGAGGAGATTGAACAACTCTTAAAGAAGAATACTGATTCAGTAGTGGTCGTTGATGAGGCTTATATTGATTTTGGAGGTGAAACTGCGATTGCTTTAGTGGATCGTTATCCTAATTTATTAGTGACGCAGACATTATCAAAATCACGTTCATTAGCTGGGTTGAGAATAGGCTTTGCGGTTGGTCATGTTGATTTGATTGAAGCGCTTATTCGTGTCAAAGACAGTTTTAATTCTTATCCTCTAGACAGTTTGGCGATTGCGGCAGGGATCGCTGCCTTTGAAGATAAAGCGTATTTTGATGAAACTTGCCAACACGTTATTCGAAGTCGTGAGATGGTTGAAACAGAGTTAGTACAGTTGGGGTTTGATGTGATTCCTTCGTCAGCTAATTTTGTATTTGCACGTCATCAGCGGGAAGATGCTTCGGTATTGGCTGAGGGGTTAAGGGCAGAAGGCGTTATTGTCCGTCATTTTAAGCAAATGCGAATAGCGCAGTATTTACGTATTACGATAGGCAGTGAGCAGGAAAATCAGCGGCTAATTAAGGTATTAAACGACTTAATTACTGATTAGTTTGTGCTTTTTGTATGCCCTTTTTTGTGAGCAGTTCGCGTAGCCTAACTAAATCTTGATCATATTGTTCAACGCTGGCTTTATTTTCTGTGCTTAGGCGTTCTAATTGGGTGTGGTTATTTTTTAATTTCTTGCTCAGTTGCGATCAACCGCTTTTTTAGGTTGCCGGTGACGACTCGACCACTGAGCTCGATGTTGGCTGCCTGCTGTTGGAATTGATGGAGTTTGTCTTTATTACGTTTGAGATTGAGTTCAGTTTTTTCTATTTGATTCTGAAAATACAGCAATTCTGTTTCCCGCTTTTTAAGCAGTTCATCTTCTGTTCTGTAACTGGCTTTTAGATTAGCATCGTATAACATGGCTTGGCGACGACGCTCTTTTTCATTTTTAGCTTCGATTTCCGCCAGTCTTTTTTGTTCTTTTTCGGCCGCCAGTTGCCGGTCGTATTCGGCGATTTCATCTTTGGTAGGGGCGGGAGCGACTTTTTCTATGACGCGAAGTGATGATTGTAGATGTATTTGTTTTCATGATCTGTATTCTATAGTGAGTTTTTATAAAGTTGAATGTATTAGATCACATTATTTTGTTTTTAGTTTCTTTAGTGGCCAATACTTTCTCAGCATTTAGTGGGGGTGGGGCTGGTTTAGTTCAGTTTCCTGTTCTGTTATTTTTGGGTTTGTCATTTGGGGTTGCTTTAGCGACACATAAAGTTGCAAGCGTGGCATTGGGACTTGGCGCGGCATTACGTTATCTTTCACAGAGTGTTTTGGAACGTCAATTTGTTTTATTGATGTTGTTATTTGGTATCCCCGGCGTCGTGTTGGGAGCTAATTTAATTCTATTGGTGCCGGATCGTATTGCTGAGATTGCTTTGGGCCTGTTGACGGGCGGGCTGGGCCTTTATTCCGTTGTTAAATCAGAGTTAGGACAATCTTATTGCCCAAATCACAGAAATAGTGTTGGCTTGTTATGCGGTGGCTTGGTTTTATTTATTCTCGGGGTGTTAAATGGGTCGTTGACCTCAGGCACGGGATTATTTGTCACACTATGGTTAGTGCTTTGGTTCGGACTGGATTACCAGAGAGCGGTTGCTTATACCTTGACGATGGTGGGTTTATTTTGGAATGGCAGTGGCGCACTGACATTGGGTGTTATTGGTGAGATTCATTGGCCGTGGATTCCCGCTTTATTGCTTGGGTCATTTATGGGAGGCTATCTTGGATCTCATATGGCTTTACGTTATGGCAATCAGTGGATCAAGCGTGTATTTGAAGTTGTGACGCTGTTAATTTCGATCAAATTGTTAATAGGCCATTAAGTGGTGACGCCATAGCGTTGGCGATAGGCTTCCACAGCGGAGAGGTGTTGAGATAACTCGGAGTTACCTTTGAGGTAACTGAGTAGGTCTGCTAAGCAAATAATGCTGATGACAGGAATTTGATGATCAATTTCGACTTGCTGTATTGCAGAATGCGCTGTTTGTCCTTTTTCTTGTCTATCAAGTGCAATAATGACGCCTGCTGGGCTGGCACCTTGTGCTTTAATAATCTCGACGGATTCTCTGACGGATGTGCCTGCTGAAATAACATCATCAATAATCAGGACTTTCCCATTAAGTTCGGCACCGACAAGTTGGCCACCTTCGCCATGATCTTTGGCTTCTTTACGATTAAAAACATAGGGAACATCACGTTGATGGTGTTCTGCTAAAGCGACTACGGTGGTTGAAGCCAAAGGGATTCCCTTGTATGCAGGACCAAATAATAGATCGAAATTGAGTTCAGATTCAGTAATTGCTTGTGCATAGAATTGGCCTAGTTTGGCTAGGCTACCACCAGTATTAAAGAGACCACTGTTGAAAAAGTAAGGACTGATTCGACCTGACTTTAGAGTAAAAGAGCCGAAACGTAACACACCTGTTTGTAGTGCGAATTCGATAAATTTTTGCTGATAGGGTTTCATTAATGTGACTTCTTAATTTGATAAAGCGCAATTTCACCGAACAGGTTGGGTGAAATTTTGATACCTAGGCTATCTTGGTGAGCATGGTCTACAATGCTGCGCTGCTTGATCTGGATATTTTTGTCTGTGCAGATTTGTTCGAAATCATTGATGGTGCAAAGATGAATATTGGTGGTGTCATACCATTGATTAGGTAATGTTTTTGAAATGGGCATTTGACCTCTAAATGCCAGCTGAAGTCTACATTGCCAATGTCCGAAATTGGGAAAGCCGATAATTGCTTGTTTACCGACACGGATAATCTCATCGAGCAGGAAGTTTGGTCGTTTAACGGCTTGTAGTGTTTGTGACAATATAACGTAGTCAAAGCTTTGATCGGCAAATTGGGGTAAGCCTTGATCTAAATCAGCTTGAATGATATTAATTCCTGACTTAATGCAGTTTGCAATTTGGCTATTATCTATTTCAAGGCCGTACCCTGTGACATCATGTTGCTGCAATGCCGTGAGTAAGGTGCCGTCACCAGAGCCTAAATCGAGTACACGAGCACCAGCGGGAATCCAATCGACAATAATTTGTAAGTCTGGCCTTAAACTCATGGCGACGTTACCTCGGATGCGATTTTTTTCATATAGGCATTGAGAATATCGTGGTAACGGGGAATAGGGAATAGAAAAGCATCATGACCTTGATTGGCTTCTATCTCAGCATAAGTCACGTCTTTATTTGCTGATAATAATGCGTTGACAATTTCCTGTGATCGCTCAGGGGAAAAGCGCCAGTCGGTTGTAAAGGAAATGACGAGACATTTTGCTTGGATTTCTGACACGGCTTTGGTTAAATCATCTTGAAAGTCACTGGCAGGATCAAAATAATCGAGTGCTTTGGTCATGAGTAAATAGGTATTGGCATCAAATTGCTCTGCAAAAGTTTCACTTTGATAGCGTAGATAACTTTCGATCTGAAATTCGACATCAAAACCATAGTTGATACTGCCATGGCGCAGCTCACGTCCGAATTTTTCACCCATTGCTTCATCTGATAAATAAGTGATATGGCCTAACATTCTGGCGAGGCCTAGGCCTTTTCTCGGCAAGGTATCATGGGAAGCATAATAGCCTTCATGGAAATCAGGATCGCCTTTGATAGCGGTTCTAGCGACCTCATTGAAGGCGATGTTCTGAGCTGATAATTTAGGTGCAGCGGCTATCATGATGACGTGTTTTAGGCGTTCCGGTAGGCTGATAGCCCATTGCATGGCTTGCATGCCTCCAAGGCTGCCACCGACGACGGCAACCCATTGATGTATATTAAGATTGTCTGCTAGTACCGCTTGGCTTTTGACCCAGTCATTGACTGTGATAATGGGAAAGTCTGGACCATAAGGTGTGTTGGTTTCAGGGTTGATGCTTGTTGGTCCCGTCGAGCCTTTGCAACCACCTAAATTATTGAGACAGACGACAAAAAACTGGTTTGTATCAATTGCTTTTCCTGGTCCGATGACATTATCCCACCAGCCGGGCCTTTTATCTTCCATGGTGTAATAGCCTGCTACATGATGATCGCCAGAGAGAGCATGGCAAATTAAAATAGCATTGGATGCGTCCTGATTAAGCTGCCCATAGGTCTCAAAAACTAAATCGTAGGCAGGCAATGACTTACCGCCTTCAAGGATGATTGGGCTATCAATGTGCAGGGTTTGGGGGCTAACCAGACCGACTGAATCGGCTGGTATGGAGTCCGGCATCTCTGTTTATTCCTTGATGATTAGTGATAAAAGTCTAAATAGTCAGGAGCGATTGTGCAATTAAAGATTATGTTCGTTTTAACCGACCAAAAGAGGGAGGACGAGCATAGATAAAATTTGTAAGCCGATGACAGCAATTAAAGGAGATAAGTCTATGGCTCCCATGGAAGGTAAGTTTTGTCTAATTGGCTTTAGAAGCGGTTGATTCATGCTGTGAATCAAGGGAGCGATTGGGTTTTGATTACCCGGTGGAACAACCCAGCTAAGGACGACTTCAATGATGATACTGAAAGTAAAAATAGTAATGAATAAGGAAAAAATATCGGCGACTAACCAGCCTAGAAACAAGCCGGGATAAGCTGGTCCTGCTTGGACGACACTGATCAAAAATAGCTTAAGGAAAGTGAGTGCGAACAAAAGTGCGATAGTCGCAGTATCCCAACGGCCCAACGGTGGGATAAAACGTCTTAAGGCTTTGACAGGAGCTTGGGTGGCTTTAATGATCATTTGAACTAGTGGATGGTGATATTCCCACTGGGCCCATTGCATGATGATGCGAAAGGCCAAGATCAGTATATAAAGACTAAAAAGGGTGTCGATTAAAAAAATTAAGGGGTTGCTAAAATAGGCGTTAGGCATGATCTTCACCGAGTTGAGTGGCTAATTCTCTTGATCTTAAGGCGGCGGCAATGAGGGCATTTTCAAATAACCCTCTTAGTCCACCATCTTCTAATTCATGGATGGCGCGTTCTGTTGTACCACCGGGAGAGGTGACTTTTTGTCTCAAAAGTGCTGTTGAGTCCTTGCTTTCTAATGCCATTTTTGCGGCACCAAATGCAGTTTGTAAGCAGAGCAGTTTGGCTGTTTCTTGGTCTAAACCAAGGTCAACGGCTGCCGCTTCCATGGCTTCCATGACAAGGAAGAAATAGGCAGGGCCGCTGCCTGACAATGCAGTGACAGCATTGATTTGCTCTTCATTTTGTACCCAAAGTGTTAACCCGACAGCACGTAGAATAGATTCAGCTAGTTCTTGTTGTTGTGTGGATACAAACTCATTGGCGTAAAGTGCTGTCGCACCTGCTTGAACTAATGCCGGGGTGTTAGGCATGCTTCTTACAATTGCAGCATTGAGGTATTCAAGCCACCTAGCGATGTCACTTAGGCGAATACCAGCAGCAATAGAGATAAGCATCATGCTTGATTGCCAATGCGGTGAACATTGCTTAACTACGTGTTGCAATTGTTGCGGTTTGACGGCTGCGACAACGACTTGACAGTCCTTTATAGCGCTGATGTTATCAGTGTGCGTCTGAATAGCATAGTTTGCACGGATGGTTTCAAGGCGACTTGAATCGGGGTCAGCAACGTGAATATGGTCAGGGCTAAAGCCATCGGCGATTAAGCCGCCAATCAGGCTGAGTGCCATATTGCCGCCGCCAAGAAAAGCGATTTTACAGTCTTTCATATTCTCTTCTTTCAAGGAATTGTAATTATAAGGTTAGTTTACTCGACCCGTTGATATTGGTGTAGTTCTTTGGCCAAAAAGGGCGCTACCTATGCGTACCATGGTACTGCCTTCGGCAATGGCTGCGCTCATATCGGACGACATGCCCATTGACAGTGTGTCGATGCTTGGGTGGATGTCGGCTAGGTTTTGATAGAGTTTGCGGGCTTTTCGAAAGGCAATATGCTGTTGTTCTATATTATCTGTTTTACTGGGTATGACCATGATTCCCCGTAAATTTAATTGTTTGAGCGTAGCGATATTGAGCGCCAAGTCGAATAACTCACTTTCCGAAATACCGGACTTTGTTTCTTCATTATCAATATTGATCTGAACGCAGACATTAAGCGGAGGCAGATTTTTGGGGCGTTGCAGGGATAGGCGCTGAGCTATTTTTAAGCGGTCTACACTTTGTACCCAGTCAAAATGCTGTGCGATGTCTTTTGTTTTATTAGATTGAATTGGTCCGATGAAGTGCCATTCTAGTTTAAGATCTTGAAGTTGCTCAATTTTTAGGAGTGCTTCTTGTAGGTAGTTTTCGCCAAAGCTAGTAAGTCCGGCATTGGCCGCATCACGCAGTTTTTCTGCAGGCCAGGTTTTACTGACTGCAAGTAATCGAATATCAGTGGGGCAGCGATCGGCTTGTAAAGCGGCATTTCCTATGCGGTTTGTGACGCTGGACAGGTTTTTTATAATTGTCATGTTGCAAGCCCGCGCTGAGCGCGCTACCTTTATGTGTAAATACCACGTTATTAAAAGCAATTTAGCCATTACTTTCAACGTTTAGGGGACGTGAATGGATATTACAGAATTCCTGACATTTAGTGCAAAAAAATAAAGCATCGGATTTGCATGTCTCGTCCGATGAAGCACCAATGATTCGCGTTGACGGCGATGTGAAGCGAATTAATTTGCCGGCGATGGAGCATAAAGAAGTCCATGCGATGATTTATGACATTATGAATGATAAACAGCGCAAGGACTTTGAAGAGTTCCTCGAGGCTGATTTTTCATTTGAAATTCCGAACCTAGCGCGTTTTCGTGTTAATGCGTTTAACCAAAACCGAGGTGCAGCAGCTGTTTTTCGTACTATCCCTTCAACGGTATTAACGCTAGATGACTTAGGTGCACCTGAGATTTTTAAATCGATAGCAGATAATCCACGCGGCATAGTGTTGGTCACAGGGCCTACAGGTTCAGGTAAGTCTACGACGTTGGCTGCGATGGTTGATTATCGAAACGAAAAAGATAATGAACATATCTTGACGATCGAAGACCCGATTAAGTTTGTTCATCAAAGTAAAAAATGTTTGGTTAATCAACGAGAAGTTCATCGAGATACATTGGGTTTTAGTGAGGCTTTACGATCTGCTTTACGTGAAAATCCCGATATTATTTTAGTCGGTGAGTTACGTGATTTGGAAACGATTCGTTTGGCATTGACGGTGGCAGAAACAGGCCATTTGGTCTTTGGGACATTGCATACTTCATCGGCTGCAAAGACGATTGATAGGATTGTGGATGTGTTTCCAGCGGCAGAAAAAGATATGGTACGCTAGATGTTGTCGGAATCATTACGTGCCGTTATTGCTCAGACACTGATGAAGAAAGTGGGTGGTGGTCGTATTGCCGCGCATGAAATTATGATTGGAACGCCAGCGATTCGAAACTTGATCCGCGAAGATAAAATTCCGCAAATGTATTCT
>JABGUA010000252.1 GCA_018646825.1 Piscirickettsiaceae bacterium | reverse complement strand
TCGCAAAAGAAGCTTGGTATATCTAAGTGGGATGCCAATAACCAGTATTTAGCCTATCACGAGGGCCACGGAGGATGGGCGAGAAAAACATACACTAGGAAAGGATGGCTAATTGGTGTAGCCAAGAAAGTTGACAGCTATGCAAGCACATATGGAAGCCAATTAAAAACCTGCCGTAAAAAGCTCGACGCCTCACGTTCTATATGGCCATTTTGAATTACTTCCTGTAAGTTTAGGCTTTACCAGAAACGTTAATAAACGACTATGTAAAGGTAAGTCCACCTATAATGAACGTTAATATTAGGTGGGCAAAATCACCCTATTTTAGGCATTAGATAGTAGTAGGGTGAGGTCTTTTAACGCCTTAGAGGGGCTTACAGGGGGTCTGGTGCCCCACTTTTTATTACCTTTTCTTAACCGCTTATAACCTTTCCAAATTCACTCTTTTTTGTATGTGGGGTGGTACTTATAGGTCTGCAATATTCTAATGCACCCCCCCGTCCCTATGATAGATTAGTAGTGTCGCTAAAAAGTGGTACAAAATTTGGTACAAAGTGATATATTTAGAACATCTAGCCTATAGATTAGATGGTAGTTGATAATTAAAGAAAGATACAGATATGGCCCGTATCGTTCTTGGGTAGGTTGCTTGAGGCAAACGGCGACGTTTGTCCCAGATGAATGATTGTTCTCGACAGAACCCGGCTTATCGGCCATCTCATTTTTTAATTTAGGTAGCTTGTACTAAAGTACACTAGCCAAGCCTAAAAACAATTTGCTACGATGCATTTGGAAATTGATTTTTTAAGCCAAACTTAGGTGTAAACCAGGGACGGAAAGCGACGGGTCTTAAATGATTTTTAAGATGGCTGCGCTGCATATTATATAAAGGAAATAATAATGAGTTTGTTGTCAAAAACCATCAAAACATTCAGTGCTGCAGTTCTAGCAGTAACATTAGCGTATTCAGCTACGACAACAGCAGCCCCAACGCCAGGCACAGTCTATTCTAGCGGTGAGTTAATTGGCCTGACTAATCTTAATGTAGCAGGGTACGGTCTGTACGATGTGACGTTTAATTCGCAGTTCCAAGGTAATTTTTATGGCACAGACTTTGTCTTTCAAGCTGGGTATGCAGGTATTGCACTGCTAGAAGACGGAGGCTTGTTTGACGGCCTAGACTTTGATCTTAACCCCGAAAAAACCCGTGGTTGTGGTAGTGCATTAGGATATTGTGATTGGTTCGTTGCAGCTTTTGATATTGGACAAGGGTTCATAGCTGGAGGGATATTAGAGAACCTCGGTGGCTTAAATGATTCTCTTGATAGTTTAGTGCTTAGCGGTTCGATTATCCCTGCGCTTGAGATTGATGGGTTAACCTACCTAGATTGGACACCAAGCAAAGTCAGCGAAGTCCCAGTCCCAGCAGCATTATTTATGTTCGCTCCTGCTTTATTAGGTTTCTTAGGTCTACGACGTAAAAGAAATGCTTAAATAAAATAGCTATCCCAATGTTAATAAAAAAGCCACCTTAATATAGGTGGCTTTTTTAGTTTTAAAAGGGTTAAAAATAGTTTCCGCGATTATGATTAGTTTCACTTCAAATATGTGAAGGAGTTCACATAACTTTCTTTCTCATTCAAGCTAGCCAAACTGGGATTAATGATGAGAATCTACTTTAACTTATAAGCGCAGTACGATGATAAGAAAGTAGTCATAAGCCTTTGCTAGAATTCACGTTCCCCAACTTCAACTTCAGTAAGCTAAGTCATTGTCCTAAAAAGAGGATTTTGTGCATTTTGATGCTTGACACACCTTGGCCCCACTCCTATAGTGTCAAAAAGTGGGTAAAAGTGGATCAAAGTGGATCAGAATCTCAGGGGAATGACTTAAGTGTTTCGAGGCGTAGCAAAATTTAATCTAGATGCGAAAGGACGGATGGCGATTCCAGCCAAGTTCCGTAAGCTTCTGGACGTCTGTTGCGATGGTCGCCTTGTCGTCACAATTGATCATGCCGAACATTGTTTGCAAATGTACCCCTTAGCTGAATGGGAAATGGTAGAACAGAAATTAGTCAGTCTACCAAGTTTAGATCCGAAAGTCCGCCAGTTGAAAAGAATGTTACTGGGCAACGCGACAGAGTGCGAGATGGATAGCCATGGCCGGATCTTATTACCACCGAAATTACGTGAATTCGCTGACTTAGAAAAAGAGTCAGTGATGTCAGGGCAAGGCAACAAATTTGAAATCTGGAATGAGGGTGCGTGGAATAGTTTGATGGATGAGTCAGTAGAACTGGGCTTCGATGGTGATTTGCCAACAGCCTTAGAAAGCTTGTCCATTTAGCATCACCATGACAGAAAAGGGTTTAGAACATATCCCTGTCTTGCTCAATGAGACAGTGACTGGCTTAGCGATCAAACCAGCTGGTTTGTATATTGACGGCACATTTGGTCGTGGTGGTCATACCAAAGCAATATTGGCGGCATTATCGTCGAGAGGAAGTGTACTGGGCTTAGATAAAGATCCAGAGGCGATTAAGACTGGAAAAACTTTAGCCCAAGAAGATGAGCGGTTTGAGATTGAGCAGTGTTCATTTGCAACATTGAATGAAGTCGTTAATGCAAGATTGTGGCAGGGGAAAGTCGATGGAATCTTATTGGATATTGGCGTGTCATCACCACAACTCGATATTGCCGAGCGCGGTTTTAGCTTTAGGAAAGATGGCCCGCTAG
>JABGUA010000077.1 GCA_018646825.1 Piscirickettsiaceae bacterium | reverse complement strand
GATTCACAAGAAGCGGGTTGGGAAGGCTGTTTAAGTGTGCCGGGGCTTCGGGGGTTGGTCTCTCGCTCTAACCGTATTCGAGTGCGATATTTAACTTGGGAAGGTGATCAGGTTGAAACAGAATATGACAGCTTTATTGCTCGCATTTTTCAACATGAATTTGATCACTTACAGGGTAAATTGTTTACCGATCGCGTGGACAGTAATCTTGATTTGATGGCAGAACAAGAATGGCAACGCATGATGAGCAATCAGGCTGACGGTTGACCAAATAGCTCGCCCACTCTTAGCGATAAAGTCTGTGATCGTGCTGGTGAACGTAAAGCAGTCATAATGGACTCACGTAAGCCTGGCATGTACATGGCATCGGCTAAAACCTGGCTAAAACCTGAATAACCCGCATTATTTTCAGCTAAGCGTTCGACAAAAAGCTGACAGAGATCAGCTTGTTCAAAGATTCGCCACAGCCTACCTGACAGCGTCGCCAATACTTCGATATCTTGCCCTACTTCTTTATGATTCAAGACTTGCATTACCATTTGATCAACCAAGCCTATGGCAGGGCTATTTGAAACGGCTCTTAAGCACGCTGATACTAAAGCGATGTTGAGTTGTTCTGCTTGCAATAGGGAGTCTAATTTCTGAGATAAACTTTCGACTAAACTGATCGTTGGTTGCGAATGTTCTAGAAAGGTACTGAAAGTGATAAAAGGTGGCTCAGGTACATTAGTAATGGTGTTGGCAATGGCTGAAACAGTTTGTTTATCAGATAAGCGAATCGCGACATCTGCTACACCTTGCATGCTGAGTAGTTGCCAGTCTTCTGCTGCTGTTTTCCCAGTGAAGTAGGCCAATGCCGGCTCATAATGTTTAGAAGGTTTGACTGCTAAACTGACACTGGCTTGGGCATTGAATGCTGCCATCTTATCATCACGTGGTTTGAAGGTATAAGGGCTATCTTTTAATGCTCCTTGTATTTGTTCCCCTTCATTCGCAGCCAGCATACATTCACCGACACGATCTAATAACATAACGAGAAACTCATCTCGTGCTGCTTGGACCATTAGGCCTTGTTCATCTAAAGGAAATT
This sequence comes from Piscirickettsiaceae bacterium, assembly GCA_018646825.1. GTDB lineage: Bacteria > Pseudomonadota > Gammaproteobacteria > Nitrosococcales > Methylophagaceae. The sequence goes on along the minus strand of JABGUA010000077.1, from coordinate 1,049 downwards.
TCAAAAACCAAACGTAGTGCTTATCTGCTAAATCAGGATTCCAAAAAACAATACCAAAGTGGGCTATTTTTTGTAATGGGTAGGGATAAGGCTGATTGGTTTTTTCAATATCGACAAAATCTTCATTGCTAATTTTAGCAACACGGCGTGCCATATCGAAGATGCGATAACGGGCACCGCTGTGTTTTAAGAACTCACTTAAGGTGGTAATTTGGTGGTCAGACACGGCTATTTAACTACGGTATTCGGCGTTAATTTTGACGTAATCATAAGAGAAGTCGCAGGTCCATACGGTGTCCTTTGATTGGCCACGCTCGAGCACAACCCTAATCGTGATCTCGCTTTCATTCATGGCTGCTTGGCCCTGTTCTTCCGTATAACCTGTTTCTGGTTCACCGGCTTTAATAAGACAAACTTCATTGAGATATATTGCGACTTTGCTTAAATCAAAGTTAATCAAACCACTCCGGCCTACTGCTGCAAGAATACGGCCCCAATTTGGGTCTGAGGCAAATAACGCAGTTTTAACTAAAGGCGAATGGGCAATGGTATAAGCCACTTGGCGACATTCTGTTTTGTCTTGGCCTTGCTCGACTGTGACTTCTACAAACTTAGTCGCGCCTTCGCCGTCACGCACAATCGCATGCGCTAATTGTTGACTAACCTCAGCAATCACTCGGTATAGGGCTTGCGTTGAGTCTGAATCTAAATCGGCTAATTGGTCATTAGACGCCTTACCCGTTGCAATTAATACGCAAGCATCATTGGTTGAAGTATCACCATCAACTGTAATTCGGTTGAACGATTGCTCGGCTGCTTGTTTCAGCATTTTATCTAGCACAGCTTGGGAGACATTGGCATCCGTCGCTATGTAAGACAACATCGTGGCCATGTCCGGTCTAATCATGCCTGACCCTTTTGCCATCCCAGTCACTGTCACTGATTTGCCTTCAATGACAATTTGTTTGGACACGGCTTTCGCTAGTGTATCGGTTGTCATAATGCCATGGGCCGCATTAAACCAATTATCTGTGCTTAAGTCAGCTATT
>JABGUA010000137.1 GCA_018646825.1 Piscirickettsiaceae bacterium | reverse complement strand
GTCCTGTTGATGCCAGCGTAATAGCACTTCTAAGCCATGTATTTTTTGTTGTATTGTATCAACTTGTACTTGAAACCGTAAGGAGAACTCGTCTCGCTCGAGGGCATGTCGCAGCATGCCCTCAATGTCCATTCGACTTGCAATTTCAGTGGTCAATTGTTCTGAATAGTAACAAAAATTATTGCGACCATTGTGTTTAGCACGATACATGGCTGTATCGGCATTTTTTAAGAGCATATCTGTGGAGCCACCATTATCGGGATAGAGTGCAATACCAATGCTGGGTGTAATATGCAATGTGACACCGTTAATTTCAAATGTGTCAGAAAAGGATTCCAAGATACGTTTTGCAACGGGTAGGGTGTCAGTGGCCAAATCATTAAGCTGTACGGCGAATACAAACTCATCACCGCCAAAGCGAGCAATGACATCTTCAGCCCGTGCGATGGCTTTTAATCGTTCGCTGGCAGCGACGAGGATATGATCGCCCATCGGGTGACCATAGGTATCATTGATATGCTTAAAGTTATCCAAATCAATGAAGAAAATAGCAAATTTGTGCTGACTACGTTTTGCAGCGTGGATGAGCTGGTCTAACCGATGTGATAAGCGAGCCCTATTTGTTAATTGTGTTAACGGATCGTGATGTGCAAGTTGTTCAAGGTCATTGTGCGCTTGCCTTAACTCTGCTGTTGTTTGTAATAAGGCCGTATGTTCTTTTTGTAACAAGGCATCTGCGCTCTTCTCTTTCTCCTTGATAAAATGCTGAATAATAAAGAAGATGCCTATCGAACCCATAGATAGGTTGAGTACAAAAAAAGTTCTATCGCAATGACTGGCATTGTTTGGATAGATGAAATAAGGCTTTGGTCAATAAGTCCGGAGATAATGACTAGGGTTACGAAGCCGAGAAACCATTGCATTGCACGTTGCTCTGATTCGTAGATTAAGGCAGCAATAGGGGCATAAAAGGCCCAAATCATCACAAAACTACCGGCAGCAAAGCCACCTAAGGACCACATTAAACAGAAGGGTAAAAAAGCACTAAGAGCAGTTGAGTTTGCAGCATAGGAATGATGTTTTTTGTTTTTGCTAGATACCAGATGCTAAGAGCAGAGATAACACTATAGGATAAAGGTATAGCGGCAGATAAATAGTACCCAAAGCCGATATAAATTAGACCCCAAGGAAGAGCGAGGACGCCGATAATAAGCGGGATGAGCAATAGAGATGCTTTTCTGAGACGTAAGTCTGTACTATCATTTTCAGCATTACCTAACTTCTGGTAGGTAATGAGGATCGACTCTAATTGTGCAAGCATAAAATAAGCGGTTCTTTGTTAGACATTGGCTAATTTATACCATAAGTATTTATTACAAAATGTGAGTCTCGTAGGAATAATGTAACAATGTAAAGCTGGTAAAACCTTATTCAGTACATGTAGTTATGGCGAAATCATTAGACTTAGGTTAAAGTAAGCCAATTTTGCGGTTTAAGAAATACCCCATATAACTTAGCTTCATCTGTTCCCGGCTCAGGCTGCCAGTTATAACGCCATTTCACAAGCGGCGGTAATGACATCAAAATTGACTCTGTTCGTCCACCAGATTGCAGGCCAAATAACGTACCGCGATCATAAACTAAGTTAAATTCAACATAACGGCCACGTCGGTAGAGTTGAAAATCACGTTCGCGTTCGCCAAACGGTGTGTCCTTACGTCGCTCTACAATTGGCACATAGGCCTGGGTATAACTATCTCCCACGCTTTGTAAAAATTTAAAACAATGCTCAAAACCACCTTCATTTAAGTCATCGAAAAATAAGCCGCCTGCACCGCGCGTTTCATCACGATGTTTAAGGTAAAAATAGTCATCACACCATTTTTTGTATTTGGGGTAGACATCTTCGCCAAAGGGATCGCAGGCATTTTTAGCGGTTTGATGCCAATGAACTGCATCTTCTTCAAAACCATAATAGGGGGTTAAGTCATAGCCACCACCAAACCACCAAATAGGTTCTTCACCTTCTTTTTGTGCAATAAAGAATCGGACATTGGCGTGTGATGTCGGTGCATAAGGGTTGTTAGGGTGGATGACTAAAGACACACCAATAGCTTCAAAGCTACGGCCGGCGAGATCAGGCCGGTTGGCAGTTGCAGAGGCCGGCATGCTAGTGCCGCGAACATGCGAGAAATTAACACCGCCTTGTTCAAATACGGCACCGTCATTGAGGACACGTGTTCGTCCGCCCCCCGCTAAACCATCCGTACGTTCCCATGCATCTTCAACAAATTTTTCTTTGCCATCAACCGCTTCAAGTTGTTGACATATACGATCTTGAAGGCCGAGTAAGTAATCTCGAACGGCAGTAATATTGGGTTGTGTCATCGGAGTATAGTTCCTGTTTGGGCATCTCGAATTTGTGAAGGTTGGGTTGCTTCGCCGCAGTGGCCAGTCACAATGGCGTTAACTTCTGGTAACTGCCAGCGCACTTGACGATGGTTTTTGGCTGGTGGCATACCAGCAATATTAGCGCTGGTGGATACCAAGGCATGACCAGCGGCTTTACATAATTCATGGGCAATGGGATGTGCGGTGATGCGGACGGCAATGGTGGCATGTTCACCCGTCAAGTAGTCGGGCGTCGTATCTTTCGCAGGTAATAACCAAGTAACAGGGCCAGGCCATGTCGCTTCAATTTGTTGTAATGTCTCGGGGGAAAGAGGTTCAATAAAGTCGGCCAGCTGATTGAAATCACTGGCAATCAAAATCAAGCCTTTATGCCAAGGCCGCTGTTTGATATCGAGAATGCGGTTAACGGCGGCTTCATCCCAGGGATCACAACCTAGGCCGAAGACAGCTTCGGTAGGGTAGGCAATAACACCGCCGGATCGGAGTGTTTTAACGGCTTGTCTAATGGACCAATAGTTCATAATAAAATAATAAGCTAGTTTAGTGGCTTTGACGTTTTTTATTCATTATTTCTTCTACGAAAGGCGCTAGTATCACTTCCATAGCCAGCTCCATTTTAGTGGCAGGAATGACGATATTGTTAGGGCGAGACATAAAAGAATCTTTTAACATGCTGAGATAATAAGGAAAGTCCGCCAGCTTAGGGTTTTTAAAACGAATCACAACCAGACTCTCATCGTCTGTTGGAATTTCACGCATGACAAAGGGGTGTGAGGTATCAATTAAGGGAATACGCTGAAAATTGATATGTGTTCGCGAAAATTGGGGTGTGATGTGATGAATATAGTCGGGCATTCGCTTTAAGATAATATCGACCACGGCTTCTTCAGAGTAACCCCGATTGGTGCAATCACGCTTAATTTTTTGGATCCATTCCAAGTTCATCACCGGCACAACACCAATCATTAAATCAACAAAACGCGCGATATTAATTTCATCGGTTACAGCGCCGCCATGCATGCCCTCGTAGAACAAAAGGTCACTCACACCATCTAGCTGTTTCCAAGGGGTAAAAGTACCAGCAGGCTGTTCAAAAGGAAGTCCTTTCGTATTGGTATGAATATAGAACCGGCGTTCGCCTTTGCCAGTTTCAGCATAATTTTGGAATAACGCTTCTAGTCGATCTAAACAGTTCGCTTTGGGTCCAAAATGGGTTAATGTCTCGCCTTTTGCTTCAGCTTTAAGGACTTCAGCTTGCATTTCCTTTCGATCAAAGCGGTGAAAGCTATCACCTCCTACGACAACGGGTTTTATATCACCACGACGGAAGATGTCTTCAAAAGCATTTTTGACGGTCGAAGTGCCTGCACCAGATGAACCTGTGACAGCAATAATAGGGTGGGCTACAGACATAAAGCCTTCATAAGGTTTAAGCTAAAAGTGCTAGGCATCTCGTGCGATAGCACGATAAGCGATATCTGTGCGGTAATACATATCAGGCCAACTAATCTGTTTGATCATGGAGTAAGCTTTTGCTTGTGCATCGCTCACACTGTTACCGAGTGCTGTGGCACATAGAACACGCCCACCCGATGTGACGACATCATCACCTTGTGCGGCAGTGCCCGCTTGGAAAACTTTGCAATCAACATCGTTGTTGGCATTAAGGCCAGCAATGACATCGCCTTTACGATACGCATCGGGATAGCCACCAGCAGCTAACACGACACCGACTGCAGCACGGGGATCCCATGACACACCGACAGTATTTAACTTGCCATCAATAGCGGCTTCACATAAAGGGATAAGATCCGATTGCAAGCGCATTAAAATTGGTTGGGTTTCAGGGTCACCAAAACGACAGTTGTATTCAACGACACGGGGAGCACCCTGTTGATCGATCATCAATCCAGCATATAAAAACCCGGTATACGGACGACCATCATCTGCCATACCTTTGACTGTCGGCTCGATCACCTCAGCCATAATACGATCATGAATTTCTGGTGTAACGACTGGAGCAGGAGAATAAGCACCCATACCGCCTGTATTAGGACCTTGGTCACCATTATCTCTGGCTTTGTGATCTTGTGATGTAGCCAGTGTCAGGATATTTGTGCCATCGACCATTACAATAAAACTGGCTTCTTCACCCGTCATAAACTCTTCAATGACCACACGGTGACCAGCTTCGCCAAAGGCATTACCGGACAACATATCGGTAACAGCATCAATTGCATCCTGTTCTTTCATCGCGACGATCACGCCTTTGCCTGCGGCTAAACCATCCGCTTTTACGACAATGGGAGCACCTTGCTCTTTAATATAAGCGATGGCGGGAGTCTGATCAGAGAAGACTTGGTAAGCTGCAGTTGGAATTGCATGACGCGCAAGAAAGTCTTTGGTAAAACTCTTGGAGGCCTCCAGTTGAGCTGCTTCTTTTGATGGGCCAAAGCAACGTAATCCCACTGCGTTAAAAGCATCTACGATACCCATAACTAAAGGTACTTCTGGCCCAATAATGGTTAAGCCAATCTTATTTTCTTTAGCAAAAGCGACAAGTTGATCGATGTCTTCGACACCAATAGCCACATTTTCAATATTTTTCTCAGCTGCTGTCCCAGGATTGCCAGGGGCAACGTAGACTTGCTCACAACGGGGAGATTGAATCAATTTCCATGCTAATGCATGTTCACGACCACCGCCACCAACAACTAAAACCTTCATAACACCTGCCAGACAGACTGAATAAAACAACTATGATAACCCAGAAGGGCTGATAACTGAATGAGCAGTTATCAACTATCTAAGCTTATTAGACAAGGCTAGATAGGATGGTGAGAGGTTGTGTTTGCAAAGTCAAAGTGTTTTCTTTATCGTCATACGAAGGTCATCAATCTTAAGGTAGTGATAAAACGAAATGGAAAATTTTAAAACCTCAGAATCATGGCGTGTTTTTCGAATCCAGTCTGAATTAATCGATGGGATCGAAACACTGAATGATTTAGGACCCGCCGTCTCAATTTTTGGCAGTGCTCGTTTGCCAGAAACGTCCGAGTATTATCAAGCTGCCGTTAAAGTGGCACGAGACTTATCACAAGCGAAATTCTCGGTTATCAGTGGTGGTGGCCCAAGTATTATGGAAGCAGCCAACAAAGGAGCTTATGGCCAAGGCGGTCAGTCAGTAGGGTTGAACATCGAATTGCCATTTGAGCAGTCACCAAATGAAACGCAAGACATTAGCTTGTCATTTCGCTACTTTTTTGTTCGTAAACTGATGTTTGTTAAATACTCGATGGGCTATGTTGTTTTCCCAGGAGGCTTTGGGACTTTAGATGAGTTTTTTGAAGCGATCACGCTCATTCAAACTAAAAAGATTTTAGATTTTCCGATCATCCTCTATGGCACCTCATTCTGGAGTGGGTTATTAGATTGGTTGAAAGCCGAAGTATTAAAACAAGGTTGTATTAGCGAAGAAGATTTAGACTTATTCTACGTGGTCGATAGTCCTGACGAAGTGTTACCCATCATTAAAAAACATCAAGAACATTTGAATCAGAACCCAGAGCGGGATCACCGTTTCTCGGTGTGATTTGATGTGTCTCAGCAGAGTCTATAGGAGCAGTTAGATCCATTGTTAGTAAGACTAAGACATTATTTCTCCTCTGGTTACAGTTAAGGCTGTATATTTTAGCGACGCTAACTGGGTTACTAGCGGGGGCGAGTATCATCGTTTTCCGCTTGTTGATTGATCAGGTTCAAATCTCTATTTTCCCCTCCGGCTTAGTCGAAGACTTTGCCAGTGTGCATTAGTCATGGGTCATCGGTTTGCCAGTCATCGGAGGCTTGATGGTTGGACTGCTATTTAATGGTTTAGATCCGCAACAACGCGGCACAGGCGTTGTCCATGTAATAGAACGCTTGTCTTATCATGAAGGGAGAATGCCGTTAGCGAATGCCGTTCGCCAATTTATTGGAGCGGCTATTGCATTGATAAGCGGTCATTCTGTTGGCCGAGAGAGCCCAAGTGTCCATCTAGGCGCTGCCAGTGGGAGCGCCCTTGGAACCAATTTAGAATTACCAAATAATGCGACACGAATTTTAGTGGCATCTGGCGCAGCAGCAGCCATTGCCGCTTCATTTGATACGCCAATAGCGGGTGTGATTTTTGCCATGGAAGTCATCATGATGGAATACCACATTGCGACATTTATCCCGATCATTTTGTCTTCTGTAAGCGGTGCCGTATTGGGACGTTTGGTCTTTGAAGAACCGCCTTTTTTTGGGCTCGTTGCGAGTCCGATGCAATCATTGTGGGAAGTACCTTATATTATCTTATTAGGGTTATTTGTCGGACTAATGGCTGTGTGGTTTATTCGTAGTTTGAGTTTCTTTTCAGGGTTTATAGTTAAGAGAGCGATATGGCAGCGGACAACATTGGCGGGCTTATTAGTCGGACTGGGAGGCCTACTCGTGCCCGATGTCATGGGTATGAGTTATAACCTAATCAATACGGCCCATTTGACTGAATTGGCTATCCCTACTTTAGTTTTGTTACTGATTTTGAAATTGATTCTTTCCTCAGCCTGTGTTGGTTTGAGTATCCCCGGCGGTTTAATTGGCCCAACCCTCGTAATTGGCGCTGCTGCGGGTGCTATTTTAGGCCACATTGGCCATGCTGTTTTTCCAGAACTGTCCTCATCGATCGGTTTTTACGCCATTATTGGTATGTGTGCCATGATGGGCGCGACATTAAAGGCCCCACTTGCGGCATTAATGGCTTTGCTTGAGCTAACATCAAATCCCCATATTATTTTGCCGGGCATGTTGGCGATTGTCTTTTCTAGCATTGTGGTATTTGAATTGTTCAAATTGGATTCGGCTTTTTTAGTTTTGTTAAGAAAGCGAGGCCTTGATTATCGGAATGATCCCTTGAGCCAAGCATTACGGCGAATTAATGTCAGCAAGGCGATGCAGGTGGATTTCGTTATCCTGCCGCCAATCATCACACGAGAACAAGCAAAACAAGCAAAACAAGCCTTAGAAAATAACCCGTCGTGGATTGTGATAGAGCAAGAAAATACCAAAGTATTATTGTTGGCAGCTGATCTTGCATTGGCAGTGAATGAAGAAGCAGAAACGGAGCTTGAGCTATTGTCTATCCCTGCATCACGTAAATCGCTGACAAAAGTATCGGTTAACCATAGCCTTGATGCGGCGGCGGCACTACTCGCTAAAAGTGAAGCGGAAGCACTCTATGTCACACGCAGAATTAGCCCGGTAGAAGAAAATATTGTTGGTATTTTGACCAAAGAAAGCATCGAAGCCCAATATCAATTGACTATAATTAATTATATTGTGAAAAGGGATAAACAAATGGCAAAACCTTCTGTATAATAAGACGGATGCCTGGGTGGTGAAATTGGTAGACACAAGGGACTTAAAATCCCTCGACTTCACGGTCGTGCCGGTTCGATTCCGGCCCTAGGTACCAACAAATACGAAGCCTCAGTAGTTTATTCTACTGAGGCTTTTTATTGGGCAAGAATTAGAGGGTATATTCCCAACAACGATGAAAATACCAAAACAAATTCAACCGCTGGTCGATGATGGCCTAGTTGATGAGGTTGTCAGACGATTAATGAGTGGCAAAGAAGCCGATGTCTATGTCGTAAGATGTGGCGGCGAACTGCGCTGTGCCAAAGTCTATAAAGATGCGGTCAAGCGTAGTTTTAAACAAGCAGTGACTTATCAAGAAGGGCGAAAGGTTCGTAATAGCCGTCGTGGAAGAGCCATGGAAAAAGGGTCTAAATTTGGCCGTAAGCAACAAGAAGAAACGTGGCAAAATGCGGAAGTAGATGCACTCTATCTTCTCGCGGGAGCAGGGGTCCGAGTCCCGCAACCTTATGATTGCCTTAATGGCGTGCTATTGATGGAGTTAATCACAGATGAAGACGGTCAAGTAGCACCACGCCTCAACGATATCTCAATGTCTGCTGATCAAGCACGTGAAGATCATGCCATAGTTATGCACTCTGTAATGAGAATGCTTTGTGCAGGGATAGTACATGGTGATTTGTCAGAGTTTAATGTCCTCGTTGATGAATATGGTCCTGTGATTATTGACCTACCGCAAGCGGTCAATGCCGCCGCCAATAACAATGCCCAATCAATGTTAGCGCGTGATGTGCGGAATATGACGCGTTACTATGCGCAATATGCGCCTGAATTACTCAACAGCAGATATGAGAGAGAAATATGGACACTGTTTGAAAATGGACAGTTACAGCCTGAGACTGAGCTAACGGGTTATTTTGAAGAAGATACTGAACTCGCTGATGTTGATGGCGTGATGCTTGAAATTAAATCGATCTTAGAAGAAGAGCAAGAACGACAATTACGTTTACGTGAAGAAGATGACTGACAGCCATTCCATATAATAGGTATGGCTATGCGGGCCGAAATTGCTCATTAAGACTTGGATAATCAGTATAGCCTTTGGCGTCACCACCATAGAACGTATCAGAATCGGCCTGATTCAAAACAGCACCTTGTTTAAGCCGCGCGGGTAAGTCAGGGTTGGCAATAAAGGGCACACCGAAGGCGAAAAAATCGCTGAGATCATTGTTTAGACTCTGTTCAGCGCTTTCAGCGGTATAGCTACCGTTGGCTATATAGGCACCGTTGAATGATTGGCGCAAAACATTAAAATCAAACCCTTTATCGGAATCATCACCAAAGCGTTCCACCACATGAAGGTAGGCAAGGTTAAACTGGTT
>JABGUA010000124.1 GCA_018646825.1 Piscirickettsiaceae bacterium | reverse complement strand
GTTGCAACACAACCTATTGCAACGTCAACAGACATTAGATTACTGCACCGTTCGCCTCAAGAATCCCAAAGCGATCATTGAAGCGCAACATTATAAATTGACGCATTTGCGTAGTCGTTTGCGTTATGTAATGACGACTCGGCGAGATGAGGTTGCTAGACAGTATCAAGATTTGAGCCAACGTTTACAGTTGAAGTCGCCATTACCAGTGTTAACGCAGCAACAGCATTTATTTGAACAATTACGAACGCGATAACATTTGGTGATGCGTCAAGGACTGGCCTCTAAACAAATCTACTTTAAACAACAAATACGGATGTTATCGGCAGTGAGTCCTTTAAATACTTTAGAACGTGGTTACAGTATCGCGACAGATCACGAGACAGGGCACGTTTTGTCGAAATCAAAGTCGGTCGTCGTTGGACAGCAGGTAAATGTTAAATTGCAGCAAGGGGAATTAGTTTGCCAAGTACAGGAAACCAAACATGATTAGAGTTTTTTTCGTTATTGTGAGTTTGATGCTGAGTGGTCAATTATTAGCGATGACATTACCACAGCAAGCTGCGATTCCCGGTGGAGTGGTGATTGTCCCGCTATCAGCAGATGACTTGGTTAAGCCTGTGGTTAAGTACCGTAAAAAGCCGGTTGCAGTGGTAAAGTCTGATGGACAATGGATTGCTATTGTTGGCGTGCCATTGGGAGCGAAAGTGGGTACCCAGCGCTTATCAGTGACACAGGCGGGCAAAACTAGCCGAGCTTTATTTGAAATTCAAGATAAGGCCTACCCAACACAACATATTACGATTAAAAACAAAGGCAAAGTTAATCCAAACAAATTAGATATGACACGGATTAATAAAGAATCAGCCAGAATCAAAGCGGCATTGCGGCATTGGACTGAGAAGGAAAAATTACCACTACAATTTGCATGGCCTATTGAGGGTCGAGTGAGTGGTTTATTCGGTCGCCGTCGTGTTTTTAATGGTCAAGCAAGACGACCACATAGCGGGATAGATATTGCTGCACCTACAGGAACAGAGATTCATGCACCTGCTGAAGGTATTGTTAGGGGGACGGGCGATTATTTCTTTAACGGTAAAACGGTATTTATTGACCATGGCCAAGGCTTGGTGACCATGTTTTGTCATCTAGATCGTATTGATGTGCAAGACGGACAGATGATTGAGCAAGGGAATGTGATCGGTACAGTGGGTGCAACGGGCAGAGTAACTGGGCCGCATTTACATTTAGGTGTGAGTTTGAATGATGCACGGGTTGAGCCGAGATTATTTTTTCCTGAACGAGAAGTTGTTGATGGGGATGAAAAAGAATAATGAAGTGAAACAGACTGCTTTGTGCCATAAGCGGTCATTCGCTCAGTGCTCTTTCCGGCTGCTTGCATTGAGTAATTCAATTATTTGGAGTACTTTTTTATAGCTATCTTTTCTATTAGCTTTGTTTTTAAGAGTAGTTTTTTCTTTTTGTGCTAAGTCGAAGGCATTCATTCCTGTATATTCTTTAACTGAATAGGTTTCTAGCAAGGTATATGAACCATCGATTGCTTTTTTGTATGGGTCAGCGCCTCTCTGTAGTAAAAATTCAACGACAGAAGGATTACCAGGAGGAACCAGAGACATTTGTAAGGGGGGTTAACCCCATTTCATCATACCCGTTCACATCACACCCTATTTCTATTAACTTATCAGCGACTTTAAATACTTTTTTCTTGTCCGTCGTGTCATAGTCATAGTCATTAAGTACAAATACTATAGGTAAAGGTCTGGTGCCCATATCTTGGCACGATTCAAAATAATTTAACCTTAAATAAAAAAGATCGGAAATAAATTGGAAGCGCTCATATTTCATTGTTGCGTGGGTAAGTACTTCTGACTTCGTAGCAGTTATTACATGATACGCTAGCATCATAGAAATAATCAGACCAATAGAGGCTAAGAGTATTGATATTATTTTAAAAGTCTTCACTATTCTGTATATGCTCTAAATAATATATTTTATGAGAATGGTGACCATCATAACAATTTATTGAGTGACTGCTTTGGGTCGAAAGCGGTCAAGTAGACAGTGCCAGAACGACTACTTTTTAAAGCTTAAAGTCACGCCCTAAATAAACGCTTAAGACTTTTTTATCTTTAAGTATTTCTTCTGGTGTACCTTTGGCAATGACTTTACCTTCATTGAAGATGTACGCGCGTTCGCAGACATTGAGGGTTTCTCGGACATTGTGATCAGTAATTAGAATGCCGATCCCGCGTTCTGCTAATGATTTGATAATGGCTTGAATATCTAAAACTGAGATTGGGTCAACACCGGCGAAGGGTTCATCAAGCAGGATAAATTTAGGATCCATTGCGAGGGCACGTGCGATTTCTACCCGACGGCGTTCACCGCCTGATAATGCCATGCCGAGACTGTTTCTGATATGTGTGATATTAAAATCATTGAGCAATTGTTCGAGTAGTGCATCTCTAGCAATAGGACTCAGTTCATCTCGGGTTTCGATGATGGCATAGATATTATCGGCGACACTGAGTTTGCGAAAGATAGAAGGTTCTTGTGGTAGGTAACCGATGCCGAGTTGTGCACGACGATGGATAGGGTCTTGAGTGAGTTCTTGTTGATCAAGGAAAATCGTGCCTTTATCCGCAGGAATAAGCCCCACGATCATATAAAAGCTGGTTGTTTTTCCTGCGCCATTAGGACCTAAAAGGCCGACGATTTCACCACTGCTGACCTCTAGAGAACTGTTGTTGACGACGAGACGACCATCAAAACTTTTCGATAACTGCCTAGTAGATAAAGTACTTATCATTCGCGTTTGATATTCTTAAAACTGATTAGGAGAAACGTAATTACGATGTACCCACCCAATGACGACTTGGCCACTTGAGATTCCCCTAACTTGAAGCCAATCATTTTGTTCTGTTAGCACAATGAGTTCACTGCCAGCAACAAGCGTGGCCAATTTATCATAATTTTTCCCTGGGCCCGTACGGATATTTAGCCCTGATAAAGTCTGTGTGCTGGGGTATGCAGCGCCACTATTTTCTTGGGTATCATTTTCAATGATGGGCTCAATGGGGGCATTGGGTAGTTGCTTTGGCTTCGGTTTGCTTGCAACAATGGGCTGTTTTTTTTGCTTTTTCTTGTTGCTTATCTGTTGATTGTTCGGATCGATAATAAAGTGGACGCGGCCTTTCGTACGCTCAACTTTGTTGCCAACTGTGACGGGTTTTGCATTGGCATTGACGATATTACGGGCGATATCGTATTCAATACGGTTACCACTGAATTTACTGCCATTTTGCCAAACAAAGCCTTGACCAAGGAGGTGAATCTTTTGGCCGCCGGCATGGTATTCCATTTGAAGTGCTTCTGCTTTTACCGGGTCTTCTCCTGGCTTTTGAACTTGTTGATACTTTGCCATTTTACCTTGTGCGACGACTTTAGTGAGTTGCTTATTTTTGTCGTAGTAGAAGGTGATGATGTCGCCATCAATACGTAATGTGCCTTGTGTCAAAATAGCACGGCCTTTGTATTGGGTGATGCCTAATTCGTCATCTAATTGCGCATGGTCTGCTTCAATACTAATCGGTTTATCGCGGTCGCTAGGTAGCGCGACAGCTAGGCTTGGCAGTAGTGCCAATAAGCCAATCAGCAGTTTATTGTGACGGTGGAGCATCATAACGTCCTTTCACCCTGGAATGCAGGTTAATGGTTTTATCTTCAAGTGTAGCATGCAGGCCGATAGAATTGGTCTCACCAAAAGGAGAAATCATTTTGACAGCAGCATCAGTATAAGCTGTGCTTTTTTTTGTATTGAGCGTCAGAATTGATGTTTGCAATTCAGTTTTTTTGTCGTCTTTTCTACGAATAACAACATTGTCTGTTAACAAGATAACATCGCCTTTACCATTCGTTTTACCCTGTTTTGACGTGACAACCCAAGTATCGTTTTGTTGATTGACAAACTCAGCTGTCGGTGACGTTATATGGGTGCTGTCATCTTCGGGGAAATGGCTCATCTCCTGGCCTTTTATGACCCGTGATGGTTTGCCATTCTCATCCATGATTGTCATGGTAAAGTTGCTCATTGCATAATCGCTGGATTGGTTGTAATTTACTTTCGCAAGGGATGTGTTGTTATCACTTTTTTCTGAGCTGCCAAAGACGAGCCAAAGCATTAATCCTGAAAATAGGATTAATAGACCTTGTTGTAGCGAGGTAAGTTTAGAAATGGCGTTCAATTTGATCTTGCAGGGTACCCTGTCCTCTCATAATCATTTCACAGACTTCACGTGCGGCACCTTTACCACCCTTAGCATCGGTAACCCAATGGGCTTTTTCTTTCACAAGTGAATCTGCATCTTGTACTGCGATTGCTAAGCCGACACGATTCATAATGGCAAGATCAACCCAATCATCACCTACATAAGCACATTGTTCAGGTTTCACACCGACTTGTTTTATCATTTGTTCGAAAGCGGGCAGTTTCACTTTTTGGCCTTGATAGACGAGGTTGATGCCTAAGCCTGTCATTCGATGCTCTACGACGGTCGATGTTCTACCTGTAATAATGCCTATTTCGACGCCTGTGTATTGCAATAGTTTCATTCCGTGGCCATCACGAGAATTGAAAGCTTTATATTCTTCGCCGTCATCACCAATAATAATACTGCCATCAGTTAAGACACCGTCGACATCAAAGATAAGGAGTTTAATGTCTTTTGCGCGCGCTAAAATATCTTGCATTGGGTGTCCTTTAAACTACGCCGGCACGAAGCAGATCGTGCATGTTGATGGCGCCAACCAGTTGTTTTTGGTCATTAACGATTAATAACGCATTAATTTTGTGTCGTTGCATCAGTTCTAATATTTCTGCTGCTAACATATCAGGGTGGCCAGTTTTGCATTCGGTTGTCATTACATCAGCGATGCGTGTGGTGTGGACGTCGATGGTATGGGCGAGTACTCGGCGTAAATCACCATCAGTAAAAATGCCAATAATGTCGTTTGATGCAGAGCATACGGCGGTCATACCTAGGCCTTTTTCACTCATTTCGACAAGAGCATCACTGAGCAAGGCTTGATGACTGACCTTAGGGATTTGCTGGCCGGTATGCATAATATCGCTAACACGGAGCAAGAGACGTCGTCCTAAATTTCCACCAGGATGGGATAGAGCAAAGTCTTCGGCGGTGAAGCCGCGTGCTTCTAATAAGGCAACGGCCAGGGCATCTCCCATGACCAATGCAGCAGTTGTGCTGGATGTGGGGGCGAGGCCAAGCGGACAGGCTTCT
>JABGUA010000081.1 GCA_018646825.1 Piscirickettsiaceae bacterium | reverse complement strand
TCTTCAATTTTTTTCGCTAATTGAAAGTCTTTATCTGTTATGCCTTTGGCAGCATGATTCTTTAATTTTACGATGACAAAGGCATAAGATAAGCTGATATCAGGATGATGGAACCCAGCTTCGGCAAGGTGTCCGACCGTATTTACAACCATCAAGGTGCCTTTCCAGCCACTGGTTTTGTATTTTCTACGGATCCAACCATTTTCTAAATACCAATGGGGGAGTTCAGCTTTTAAAAAGGCCTCAACTTCATCATCAGAATATACCCGTTCGTCTTCATCTTCTCGCCAGCCCATTTTTACTTCCTTACGTTAGCTTATCTCTTGCAGAGTAGGACTGTCAGGATAGGGTGTCAAGTTCCATCGCAAGGCATAATAATAGGGCTACTTAAGCTATAACCAATATTTATCGGCTTAGAGCCACTTTAAGTATTTAAATATTCCCAAAACGGTTCCTGCAAATGCCAAACATATTAAGCAAACAATTAGAAAAGCAGCATTGTTATCTATACCCGGTAAGCCGCCTACGTTAATGCCCAATAAGCCGGTAAAGAAGCCTAAGGGCAAGAAAACGGCAGCGACAATAGATAATATATACATATTTTTATTCATTTTATCGGCAAGGGCATTGGCCAGTTCATCTTTAACAATTTGAGCTCGCTCACGTATGGTATCCAAGTCTTCGACATAACGAATTATTTGATCTAATGATTCTTGCAACCGTCGTTTATTAATTTGACTCAACCACGGCTGATCGGAGGTTCTTAAACCTGAAATCACCTCTCGTTGTGGGGCGATGTACCGTCTATAAGAAATTGCTTGTTTTCTAATAAGCGTGATCGCCTTTCGCTCATTGGCATCAGGGGATTCAAGAATGCGCTCTTCGGTATTGTTTAAGTGTTCATCTAAGTCAGAAAAGACAGGCTCCATCCGGTCAAATAAACGCGCAATTAATTGACAGAGGAATTCACCAGATGATTTAGGACCTTTGCCAGTTTTTAAACGTTGTTCAATATCTGCTATCGCTTTAAAGTTATATTTTTGAACGCTGATAATACGCTCTGAATCTATCCATAAACGAATCGAAATCATATCTTCTGGTCTGGCATTCGTATTCAGATTTACACCACGTAAAATTAGTAAGAACCCGGCTTCAACTTTCGCAAGTCATAAGAATATCCTTACGCCATTATTTAACATAATATACATTATGCGAACAAATGAATATAACCTTAAATCATACCGAATCAAAGTGTAGAACGTCATTAAGAATGAGAATTCTATCATGCATGAGAATGACAACATGTATGACGTGAAAGCCACGAGATGCGCCACATGTTTTCTAATTCTCGAAAGACAAGCTGGAACTATCCGGCACCTATTTTGGGATTTATTGTGTAGAAATGTTCAAATTTTGAAATCTGAATGAATTTGAATGAAACTATATTTTAATGAAGATTGTGTTTTTCTTAATTTACCTAACCAACAGACCAGCTTTCTGATAAAGGTTCAGCTTGTTTAAGACACAACTCTACAGCCTCATCGCTTTATCCGGTGGATATTTCCAACGACGCAATGCCCGGCCCGTCTTACCAGTTTCTGAGCTTTGCCCGCACACTGTCTCTATGTTGCCAATCAACCGTAGTACTATTTCTCAACTTCAGTCACATGCCCAGCAAGTTCACGTAATTTTTCATCTTCTAACTTAAGGACTGCTGATTCGTTCTGTATTAATGCACGATAGAATGCAATTTCATCAGTATTTAACCCTGACCTCTCTCGGCCATTTCAGCATCGGCAGCCGTATCTTTGGCCATTTTTATCAGTTCGTCAATCACTTGAGCCGTTTCGATTGCACGGTTATTGTAGGGTTAAAAAATATAATTATAGAAACTTTAAAATAAGACATATTAAAAATGTAGGAAAATGACGAGGGATTTGCTTTGATTTATTCACCTTCTTTCTTGTTGAGATAAATGAATATATTTTTTAAAAATCTCAACATTAATGATTTATTTTTGGAAATTATTATGATTAGTGAGTGACTATCTCCATATAGCCCCATTATTAAACTTAATTTTAACTCACTGATTTGTAAGTGATCGCCATTCTTACATTTAGTGAATTTCAACAGTTATGTGAACTTCATTAAGAATGAGAATCATGCCACATGTTATACGAGTTCTAATCTAAATTTATTGTTGTTATTTGTAGTTCATCTTGTAGTATCCAGTCACGATAATTAAACACTTGCCCTTCTTGTCGAATACGGGCAATTTTAGCGAAATCTAAGTCAGCGTAAACCCATTCTGCTTTATTGCTTGAACCTTCGTTTAATAACCCATTATCCGGGAAGCCGTAATCTACAGGGGTATAAATACTGGCTCGGCCGGTATTCACATCGACTGCCGCTGACCAATCTGCCAGACCAAATGTAAGCGATTGCACAACGTAACATTGGTTTTCTAATGCTCGTGCTTGGCAACCGATTCTCACACGATGAAAGCCTGCTTCGGTATCGGTGCAACTCGGTACGAGAATAATGTTGGCTCCAGCAGCGACTTGTTGGTGAGCAATGAGCGGAAACTCGGAGTCGTAGCAGATATTAATAGCGATTTTACCTAGTTCAGTATCAATGACTTTAATTTCATTCGTGCCTTTTATTAACCATTGTTCATTTTCAAAACGTGTCATGATAAGTTTATCTTGATAATCAATCAGGCCGTTTTTGTCGAATAGGTTGGCCCGGTTACGGAATGATCCATCTTCTTGTAACACAGGAAATGAGGCACCTAAGATCATGACATCAAATTGTTTCGCTAATTCACAATGTAAGGCTTGCCACAGTGGATACACGTCTTGCATAGCGTGTAGTTGTTGATTGAGATCTTTATAAACGACTTCAGCAAATAAAGAAGTCAGTTCCATCGATCCATATTCAGGAAAAACTAATAATTTAGAGCCCTGCTCGGCAGCAGTTTTCACCCAGTCCGTTAATTTCTCGGCATAGTCAGACCATTGATTAAAAAAACCAATATCATATTGAGCGACGGCAATTTTCACAATGTCCATTACAATTTTTTCATCCAAAATGTCATTGGTTTTGGTGACTCATTAGACTCATCTAGCTCTTTCCAGTTAAAGGTCGTATTTAATTCAGGATGCTTTTCATAACCACGTTTAAGCCAAAAATTATCTAATGGGATATAGTCAGCAGGACGTCTGGGGTGATCGTCTGGTCGTTGGATACCACAGAAACAGGAGTAGTCAAAGCCCCCCACTTCTTGAGCATGGGTTTCACGATGTTCAAAAAATGCCACGCCTGCACCTTGACCACGACAGCTTGAGACCAACACAGATTCGCCACAGTAAAAGACGCTCTCAATATCATAGCCTGCATCAATAAATGGCTGTTTGACCTCATCGGTTTCATATTTGAGTGGAATGCCTGTTGAAGCACCCACCACCTTATCGCGATCAAATGCCAACACGACCACACTATCTGGTGATTGAATATAGGTTTGCAGATAGGTCAGTTCATAGTCTATATCACCATCATATAGATAAGGCCAATCACGAAATACTTCGATCCGCAAGCGCGCCAATTCACGAATGTATTGATTGAGTTGGCCGCCTGATAAACGTTGTAGTGTCAACATGCTGTCTGTCTAACCCGCTACTTGTGCAATCCAATTTTCTAAATTGTAATAGTTGGTAACGCGAGCCACTTTACCATCACGAATGTCAAAGAAGGCACCTGCTGGTAGATTATATTTTTGGCCATTGGCTTCTGGTAAACCTTCATCGGTTGATAGGTATTCACCTAAAACTGTAAATTCTACTGCAGCACGGCTACCATCTTCGTTAGTAGTAATAGAGATATTAGCGATTTCTTCTTTATAGTGTGCATTCATGCGATCCATAAATTTAGAAAAAACATCTTTACCTACTTCACGTAAACCTTGATTAATGTCATGAATCACATCATCGGTTAACATCGCTAAGAAGGTATTCATATCTTGTTTGTTAAATGCGGCGTAGTAGTCTTGTAATAATTTTTCAGTTGCTTGGTTCATGGTGTGTGTCTCAATTTAAAAAGCGCGAATTCTAGCGCGATTGTAGAAAATAAAACAGTAATAAATTATTGCGTATCCAGTCTATTACGCTGAACAATACCCATCATTTTATACGTCAACATTGCAGCGGCAAAATCATAGGCATGAAAGCCTTTAATAGGTGCAAATTCCATGATGTCAAAGCCAATAACTTCACGTTGTTGAGCTACTGATTCAAATAAGTTTAACGTCTGATACCAACTCAAACCACCTGGAACGGGTGTACCTGTTGAAGGGAAAACTGAAGGATCCATGCCATCGATATCTAAAGTAAAAAATACTTTTTGAGGGAAATCGGCAGGCAATGTGATGCTATTAATATTGTTAGATACTAATTCATCTGCATCCTGATAATGGACACCATATTGCTCGCGATAGGCAATTTCTTCTTCACAAAAAGCACGAACGCCAAGTTGGTACAATGGAATCCCCATATCAACCGCTCGTTTCATTACTGACGCATGACTTAAAGCATCACCTTCATAGGCTTCTCGTAAATCAGCATGAGCGTCGATTTGCACAATGCCAAAGTCTTCAATACCTGCTACTTTTAAACCTTTTAACACACCATAGGTCACGGTGTGTTCACCACCAAACACGACAGGCATACCGCCTTGTTCGAGAATATCACGTGTCGCTTGAGCGATATTTTCAATGACTTGCTCAGGTTCGACATCACAATCTACGGCTTCACATGTATGAATGCCTAGATCGCAAGGTTTGCTCTTGCCATCCCATTGTTCTAATTGCCATGAAGCTTTAAGGATTGCTTTTGGACCTAATGCCGTGCCGCTGCCATATGATACGGATTTCTCATACGGCACCGGTAAGATATGAAACATCGCTGTTTCTGGATCGGCTTGCTCAATTTCTGAACCTAAAAATATGGGATACGGTTTTGCTGTTTGTTTAGTCATTACGACAACCTGTTTTTAAAGTCTTCATAGCCAAATATTTTAACGATATTGAGCTGATCCGTTTCAGAGTTCCAAATCGCTAAGGACGGTAATTTGGTGCCATTAAAGGTAGTAGTTTTCACCATAGTGTAATGACTCATATCTTCAAATATCAGTCGCTGACCCATATGCAAAGGTTCAGCAAAACTATAATCACCAATCACATCACCCGCCAGACAGGTTAAACCACCTAAACGATAGGTATGTGGCAATACATCCGCTTCTTCAGCACCTGTTATCTCAGGTCGATATGGCATTTCTAACGTATCGGGCATGTGGCACGTTGCTGACGTATCTAGGATAGCTTGATTCAACTGATTCCAAGTCAAGTCCAAGACTTCACAGCTTAATATCCCCGTACCAATTGCGATGGCTTCTCCGGGTTCTAAATAAACTTGCACTTGATGTCGTTCAGAAAATTCTTGTACTAAAGTAACCAAGCCATCAACATCATAACCCTCTGCAGTAATGTGATGCCCTCCACCAAAGTTAACCCAATCCATTTGAGATAATAAATGACCAAACTTTTTTTCAACTGCTTTCACTGTTCTGGCTAAGGGTTCAAAGCCTTGTTCGCATAAGGTATGAAAATGTAGGCCTGAAATACCACCTAAGGCTGCTTCATCTAATTTGGCTAAAGTAATACCTAAACGCGAACCCTGTGCACAAGGGTCATAAATCAGCAGGGCCCCTTCTGAATGTTCGGGGTTAACTCGTAAACCAAACTGCAATTCAGGCCGCTTGACTTGAGCTGCCAAACAGATATCTCGAAACCGTAACCATTGCCCACAGGAATTAAACACAATGTGCTGAGCGAACGTTAATAGTTCTATCACATCGGCTTCATTATAAGCCGCGGCGAACACATGAACTTCACCGCCATATTCTTGTTGGCCTAACTTAGCTTCATGCAATCCACTGGCGCAAGTGCCACTTAAATATTGCGAAGTTAATGGCGCTAATGACCACATTGAAAAGGCTTTCAATGCAGCTAAGACTTTTGCACCACTGCGATCTGCGACATCTTTAAGAATCGCTAAATTACGCTCAACGGCGACTTCATCCACCACAAAACACGGTGATGGCAGACGTTGTAAATCTAGTTTGGTGAAATCAGACAATTGCATTACTTGTCCAAATCGAAGCTATCTAGCTCAATGATATTCCACGGTAAGCCGTATTTATTCATATCATCCATAAATGGATCAGGGTCGAATTGTTCAATATTCCACACACCCGGTTCTTTCCACTTTTTCTCTAATATCATTTTGGCACCAATCATGGCCGGTACGCCTGTGGTGTATGAGATTCCTTGAGATTCCACCTCTTTATAACAATCCTGATGATCTTTGATATTGTAGATGTAAACAATCTTCTCTTTGCCGTCTTTAATACCTTTCACTACACAGCCAATACAGGTTTTTCCCACAGTACGTGGACCAAGTGAAGAAGGATCAGGCAGCAATTGTGCTAATAACTGAATAGGCACAATCTCTTGGCCGTTATACATAATAGGATCAATCCCCGTCATGCCGACATTACCTAATACTTCCAGATGTTTTAGGTAATTATCACCAAAGCTCATCCAGAACTGTGCTCGTTTTAAACTAGGGTAGTGCTTAGTTAGCGACTCCAACTCTTCATGGTACATACGGTAAATATTGTAAGTTCCTACTTCTTCTGGGCAGGTAAACTCAGCCTTTTTAGACATTGCAGGTGTAGTAACAAACTGCCCATCTTGCCAGTGGCGACATTCTGCGGTCACCTCACGAATATTGATTTCAGGATTGAAATTAGTCGCAAACGGATAACCATGATCGCCGCCATTCACATCAATAATATCCAACTCATGAATTTCATCGAAATAATACTTAGCCACATACGCAGTAAACATATTAGTTGCACCTGGATCAAAGCCACTACCTAATAATGCTGTTAGACCAGCATCTTTAAATTTATCTTGGTAGGCCCACTGCCATTTGTATTCAAATTT
>JABGUA010000079.1 GCA_018646825.1 Piscirickettsiaceae bacterium | reverse complement strand
CTGTTAGAGAGGAATGTTCTGCCTTTGATGTAAAACGTGAAATAACAAAACATGAATTGTCAGAGATTTTAAAAATTTCTCCGCTTAATTGACCTGCTTCAATGTTTCTTGGAAGAAATTCCTTTTCTATAAATGCCATAAGCATCTTGAACTGAAGTGATGACTGAGATGTCATTTCAGCGACCCGCACATACATGATAGTTATTCCTTATTGGTTTTGTTTCACACCAATCGACATGCAGACACATGGAGTGAGGCAATTCAATTGGCTATGGTGCATGACAGTAGCGCAGCAGGTTAATCAGACACGCCTTCTATAATCATGAAATCAGTGTCAGAACATTCCTCTCTAACAGCTTTTGCGGCTTGATACTCTTCACTATGATAAAATGTATTTGCAGCTTCTTTGCTTTCAAACTCAATCATCATAACGATGCCACTGACATCGCCTTCAAGTCTGTCAGCATCTGGACCACGAGCAAGCACCCTACCACCATATTTTTTAATGGCTGGCCCTGCCATGCCAGAGAATTCTTGAAACCTGTCTTGGTCCGTGACCCTTATGTTAGCAACTACATAACCTTTAGACATTATACACCTTCCAATCATAGAAATTATTTACTCACAAAAGCTTTTGACATAATAGAAAAAGCCCATCTCATTAGATAGTTTAATGCGCTACGCTTCGCTATCATATATCAACTCAGGGAGAGGTGGTGGTGGTTCATTCACATCTAAACCATGCAACTCCATTGCAGCAGTTGCAAACTCTGGAGGTAGGTTAGCCATAATCTTTCCCCATCCAGCTACAGGATCTGTTCCCTCGAAAGTCAAAATCACTAAGTGTCCGTTAGGGGTTTCTTGAAGGAAAGAACGTTCATGAACACCAGCATTCTTCCGAATCATATCTGTATTGGTTTTGTTTTCTCCAGTCATCTGGTCGAGAACTACACTTTTCCAAGCATCCAATTTTCCCGGCAATATGGGAATCGCTACTGCTAAAATGGCCATGTATTTTTCCTTTTAAAAAACCTACTGTGAGTTAGGTTACAGGGACTCGATGACGTCTCCATTTAGCACGAGAATATCGCCATATGTTGTAAGAACTTCCATGAAGCTTTGGAAATGAGGCCATTGCTGTCCTGCTTCCATATGTTGCCCAATTCCTTCTGGTTGGACATATACCTCATTGATAGTGAATAACACATTTCCTGTTGTCCCGTCGTCAGGGGCGGCAGGATTTACCATCTCGTCTGACTTAGAGACATAGTAATGCACTAGCTGGATTTTGCTATTATCGTAGCTGTGTGTTTCACGCATCCATTTTGCATGGTCTCTTATTGTAGCCTCAGCGCCTGCAGCCTTTTCTGCTGGTACTTTCAATCCAAAATTAAATGTCTTTTGTCCTAAACTAACAGTCATCACTCTTCTCCATTTCGCTTGATTTTTTATGAACGGAGAACCCCATAGCTATCGCCATTTCTGTTTCTCCTCCAATGAATTTAATTCAAAGCAGTAGCGCCCGTTTCCATGCTGATGATTTTACCATCTCTTAGCATGGCGACCATCATGACAGCTTCTCTACTATCATCTGGGTAGGACATAAAAGCATGCCGTACTAGGACAGTGTCATTTTCATAAATGCAGCGGGAAGATTCTTGGATAAATTTTTCATTTCCCATCATCCCAGTAACCATAGACGCCCATTCCGTTTTAGAAAAAGTGTCGCCAGATTTATGAAATGTCACTACAAAATCATCGTGCAATAGGTCAAGATAGTCACCTACGTTTCTATCAGACATTGATTGATTTAATTTATCGTGCAAAGACATCGTTTTCTCCTTTGTATACTCTGATTGAAGGCAGATAGCTTATGATTAGGCACTACCTGACTAGCTGTTTTTAACCTGATAAAAGGTTATCAATTTTAAATCTGATTGCGCCTATATTTACCATTTAAAGTTGTAAACGCTGTGCGTTGCATCAATTTGGAATGTGGTTTGAAAAGTTGGTAAAGCTTTCACACCTTTGTATTTGCCGGTACCACTAGCCAAACTTCCTGTTCCAATGCCGGTGCTGGTATCAATCGCTGCAGTCCAAACCGATGCATCTCCATCTGGGTCGACTGACTCGCAAATGCCATTAATCGATGAAGGGCTTTGCTCTCCCGCTGCCATCATAATAGTATAATGGCAAGTTGCCATGGCTGCAGTAGGCCACCCTTCGGGTGCTTTTTGGTATTGCCAAAAATCTTCAGCAACCACGTGGACAATTGAACCAGATTTTCCTTCAATAGTTGTTGAAGAAACAGTGCTTGAAAAGCCTTGGCCGTTATAGTGACCGTCAGCGAGTGCAACTGATCCTGAAGCCGCTAAAATTATCGTAGTTAATATTCCGTTAATGTGATTTTTCATTTCTACTCTCCCCATACTCCTGCGAATTCGTATACAACCGCACGCTTTCCTCCCACGCACCAAGCGTCGTGATTAGGTGAAACGGCATATGCATCTCCAGCGGAATAAGTGGCTTCCGAACCATCATCGCAGACGACATGAATAGTGCCTTCTACTATGATTCCAGTGTGCGTGGCTTGACAACTAGGCGTGCCGACAATCGGTTTGATGTCGGTAGACCATTTCCAATCTGGCGCTAGCGTCAGCTTCATAATACGCTGGCCTAAAACATTAACGGCTTCCATGCGTGCGTTAGGCATGTCCTTGGCTTCGTCTGCTTGCGAAGCAAAACTTTTAACTTCAACGGGCATATCAATTTTCCTTTCTTTCTCATTTATCGAGTAAAAGATTCGCTACTCATAGGTGTTACCACCGTGGTTTCCAGGATAGCGCCAGCTGCTGCTCGTTTAGCTTTAAGTTCCTCGTGGCCCGCAAACGCTTTCATAGCTTCGGGGGACTCAAAATCGAGTATAGCTGTAAGCTTATTGTCATCTTCCTTTTCGGTACCTGCAAAAACAAGCTTCGCTCCCAGTGCATTTAAAGTAGCCTCATTCTCATGAAACATGTCTTTCCAGGGCTTCAAGCCACGTGACAGGTCTTGAGTAAGCTTTACCATCATCATAAATTTTCCCTTTTTCTAAATTGTGACTCGACTAGTCACGACTACGCTTTATTTAGAGATAACAATCTAAAAAAATCTTTTACTTATTTGAAACTGCTTTTCAATTTAGTAGGGTTTAGATAAGTTGTATTCCATACCCGTTATTGCCAATTTTCGTTTGAGAGAAAAACTATGAACCAAATGATTAAATTAGACATAACATCCAAAGCAAAAAGCTATTGTCCAATGTCCTCAGCTGCCGCGGTGATTGCAGACCATTGGTCAGTAATCATTCTTCGAGATATTGTTTTTTGTAACCAAAGAACCTTTAATTCGATTTTGAAAAACAATAATGAAAATATTTCTTCTGCCACTTTAGCAAAACGTTTGAAACGAATGTGCGACGTTGAATTGCTGTGCACTTCTGACGACCCAACGCATTCACAACGTAAAATTTATTCTTTGACATCGAAGGGAATGGACTTAGTCCCAATTATGATGGAAATGTCTAGGTTTGGGATAAAGCGCACTATGCCATCTCCGACAGCTACTTCACTTCCAGAAAACATGAAGAGGCCATTGTCTTCGTATGAAGAGGATCTTTTTGAGGAATTGAAATCAACACACCTCAATCATGCCGAGAATGCGATTTAATTTAGAGTGCCAAATCCAGTCGTAATGCTTAAGAACGCCTCTCCTCATATAATGTGCAATCATGTTAAACGCACAGGTAAGTGAAGCATTGTGGGTATGATTATAAAGGCAGATATGTGAACCACTTCAGTGAGGAAGCCCCCTATACTGATAACGATAACCACACACCCCCCAATGACTCTATAAGACCCATACAGAGCCTTCAGTCATACAGCAGTACCTGTGACTCACGATTTACCCAACACCTACCAGTGACTCTCTATCCCCCACTAAAATGGTTAACACCCATAAACACCCATCTGTGACACACCCCATGAATATAATACGTACACACCCCCAGTGGTCCATGCATGGGGTAGGTCACATGATGTGCAATCACTGTCAGTGTGCAGTTAAGTGATGTAGCTTAGTGATATTATAGAGGTAGGTATAAAGACACTTACCCCACCTCACTTCCCCTATATTCAGTAGGAACTCTGTAGGCACTTACCCTGTACTGATAACGGTAAGGATATACAGGTTTATTCCATTACCCGAAGATTTCTAAACTGACGTACAGAATGTGCCTGTTGACTGTTAACCTAAAAAACTTGAAAGTAATAGAATACCAAAAAGTACGTTACTGGTTATGTTACTTATTTATTGATGACAGGGGATAATCAATTGCGTTTTTTTTATCCTTTTTCTCAACAATGGATAGCATTCGTAATAGTTGCTTACATAATAACTTCTGCTTTGCAGCTATTAGTTATATTTCCCATAGAACTCAGTTTATTTGGTGAAAATACTGTCTTTGCCAGCTTTCTTTTTCTGCCACATGCAGTTCGTGTCCTAAGCGCATGGCTTTTAGGCCCAAAGTCATTGCTTGCTATACTTCCAGCTGGATTAGCTGTAACTTGGGCAACCGGTAATTTATACGGTTACCTTGGGGAAGAGTTTTT
>JABGUA010000180.1 GCA_018646825.1 Piscirickettsiaceae bacterium | reverse complement strand
GTGTCAGGAACCTGCCAATCATGCATTTTAAAGGAGCGCACTAACACTGCATCAGGGTTTTGTATTTCAGAAGCAATTTCATATTGGTCACGTGGTAGTCTATCTAAACCGGTGACGGAAATATTATTCAGTGTAAGCACTTTAAACATGATGTGACCTGTCGTTATTTATCGATTAAAAAAATAGGCGCTTCAATCAGTTAGCTTTGAGATGGTTCTCAACTGTTTTTCTTCGCAAATTCCTGCATATAGCTGATAAGGGCATCAACACCTTCTTCTGGCATGGCATTGTAGATGCTGGCACGCATACCGCCGACGCTACGGTGACCTTTTAGTGTGACAAGCCCTGTTGCTTTTGCACCGGCTAAAAAGTCAGCATCGAGCTCAGCGTTATTAAGGGTGAAAGGAATATTCATCCATGAACGATATTGTTTTTCAACTGGGTTTTTGTAAAACCCAGAATTATCAATGTAACTGTAGAGTTTGTCTGCTTTACGTTGGTTAATTTCACCTATTGCAGTAAGACCGCCCAATTCTTTTAACCATTGGAAACCAAGCCCTGCCATATATAAGGCATAGGTTGGTGGGGTGTTGTACATTGAGTCGTTGTCAGCTTGAATTTTATAATCAAATGTCACTGGGGTGCCAGGCAGTGTGTCACCGATTAAATCATCACGAACGATGACGATAGTCAATCCAGCTGGGCCAATATTTTTCTGTGCGCCCGCGTAAATTAAGGCGAAGCGGCTAACATCGATTGGTCGAGATAAGATGGTTGATGATAAGTCTACGACCAATGGCACGTCGCCGGTATCAGGAATGTGGTCAAACTCAACGCCGCCAATAGTTTCATTTGCTGTGTAGTGGACGTAGGCAGCGTCTGGGTTGAGATTCCAAGTTGACTTGTCAGGTACGGTGGCAAAATTTTCAGCTTCAGAGCTGGCGACAAGGTTGACATCACAATAGCGTTTAGCTTCTGCGATAGCTTTTTTAGACCATTGGCCGGTGTTGAAATAATCTGCTGTTGTTTTACCGCGTAATAAATTCATTGGGATGGCGGTGAACTGTGCTGAAGCACCACCCTGTAAGAAAAGTACTTTATAGTTATCTGGGATATTCATTACAGCGCGGAGGTCTGATTCTGCTTGGGCTGCAATTGACATGAACTCTTTGCCACGGTGACTCATTTCCATCACATTCATGCCTGAGCCGTTCCAGTCTAGGAACTCTTTTTCAGCTCGTTGTAAAACGGCAGCAGGGATCATGGCTGGACCTGCACTAAAGTTGAATATGCGTGACATTTGAAATCCTTGAATATTGATTAATGATAGTCAAAAAACGGTTGAGTATAACAAAGAATGGACACTTGATTTAAAAGCGTTAATTATTTTTAAATAATTGTTTAAAGGCAAAGTAAAACACTTTATTTCGCTGTCAAAGAGGTATTGAGATACTTAATTGGGGCAATAGCTCGATTATTCGATGCTTTTCTCCTAACTGTCGTTTTGAATATTAGCAGAAGGTATGGAAGCGTTCTATAAGGGCTCATATAGCGAAATACTGAGCATGGATGGTCGTTTTAATGAGCCACTTCAACGGAGGTTGTTATGTTATTACGAATAAATGATCATGCGCCAAATTTTCAGGCAGAAACAACACTAGGGAAGATTGATTTCCATGAGTGGATTGGTCACAGCTGGGCAGTACTATTTTCACATCCTAAAGATTTCACACCGGTTTGTACGTCAGAACTCAGTTATATAGCTGCTATACAATCAGAGTTTGAGAAACGAAATACCAAGGTGATAGGCTTAAGTGTCGATCCTGTCGGTGATCATGATGAATGGTTACTTGATATAGAAGAGCTTGGCGGTGTGGGTATTCGATATCCGATTATTGCTGATACTGATTTAAGAGTCGCGATGCTCTACAACATGTTGCCGGCATATCAAACGGGCCCAGCCGGTGGACGGAATGGCTCTATTAATGCGACGGTGCGTTCTGTTTTTATCATCGGGCCCGATAAAACAATAAAATTGATTATGACTTATCCGATGGAGATTGGTCGTAACTTCGATGAAATTCTGCGTGTGATCGACGCGATGCAATTGGCACAAGGGTTTCAATATCGTGTGTCCACGCCTGTGAATTGGCATGAGGGTGAGGATGTTGTTATTGCACCTACCATTAGTAATGTCACCGCGAATAAAGTTTTTCCAGAAGGGTGGCAAACCGTTAAGCCTTATTTTAGGAAAGTGAAGCAACCTAAGATAGATCATGCATAGTGGTTAAGTATATGTGCTGGGGGTATTGTTTTATTTAAGTGGTCGCTATTTTATCGCTTGGTCCAGGTTTCAGTTCTGCCGAATAATGAAATCCCGATATAGCCCCTGATCTCCAGTGTTTTTCTGTCAATGAGCTGCATTTTGCAACGGTAAGTTTTTCCATTGTTTGGATCATAAACCCAACCATCTTGCCATTGAAGATTGCCAACATATTTAAAGTCACCTAAAACGATGACATTAAGGAGTGATCGTTCACGTAACTCGGGGTTGTGATGATCCTTTCTGTCTTTGTTGTCAGTACTACCTGAAATAGTACCAGTGTATATCTCATTGGTTTCGGCGATTGCGACAAGGCCGTCGCCCGCTTGGTTTACTCATGTACCGACAATATCAATTTCTGATAATGTGTTTGAAAATGCTTGTGAGCTGGTGGTAAGAAAAATTAATAGAAAGGTATTGATAAACTGTTTCATGGTTTATTGCCTTACTGGTGGTGTTATCTGAATCTTATCGCGACAGAGACAAAAAAGGCCAGAAAATAATTCCTGGCCTCATTGTGTTGCGTTTTGTCCTTATAGCTTAATGACCATGGCCTTCATGTGCATCGATTGGGCCTTCAAAGGCGATGAACAGTTCGCATGGTTCAGCGCTAACACAGCGACCGGTGTGTGGTAGCTTAGGTGGACCATAGATATACATGCCCGGTGTCATTTGAATGGTTTCTTGGCCTTTGTAGGTTAGATCCATTTCACCTGAGATGAGGACCATGCGCTCAGCTGAGGTATGCCAATGTTCAGGTAAATCGTAATTTCCTGGTGTTTTGAAGACGACATCTGAATTGGGTTTTGAAGGATCGCCTTGTAAGACACCTAGTTTGCAACCTTTAGCAAAAAAGGCGGGACAATCAGCCCATACAATTCGCTCGTCATTCATTGCATAAGTGAAGGCCTGGGCTTCTACTGCTGCTGTTTCTCCATGGTGCTCTGCTTGAGCTGCAACAGGGATAATGGCTGCTGCGGTGAGCAAGCTGCTTAAAAGGATATTTTTTAGATTGTGTTTCTTCATTATGCATTCCTCGTTGAATATTGGTTAAGGGTGTCATTAGCTTTAAATGTAGTCTTATATTGCACTACTCAGTGTAAAATAAACTATTTTTTCTAGAATGGCTATTTATAGACGATATTTTGTTTTCCTGCTACAAGTTTGCTTTGTTTAAAAAACAAGAGTTACACTTTTGGGGCAAATTAACTTAGTTAAAAGTTTAAGGAATGGATGTGTTGGTAACTAATATTGAGGAAGTGCCGGGTAAGCATATCGTTGTTTGCTATGGGGTCGTTTCAGGAAGTACTGTACGTGCAAAGCATGTTGGGCGCGATATTATGGCGGGGCTGAAGAATATTTTTGGTGGTGAGTTAGAGGCATATACTGAATTACTGACTGAAGCGCGAGAGCAGGCGATGTCTCGGATGCAACAACAAGCCGAGGCACTGGGAGCGAACGCGATTGTTAATGTTCGGTTTTCAACTTCTTCAGTGACAGCCGGCGCTTCGGAAATTTATATTTACGGCACAGCGGTTACGGTTGAATAGCGTCTATGTGGGATTTATATTTTTTTATTTCTTTAATCATCACGGGCTAT
The DNA here is from genome assembly GCA_018646825.1 of Piscirickettsiaceae bacterium. Taxonomy (GTDB): domain Bacteria; phylum Pseudomonadota; class Gammaproteobacteria; order Nitrosococcales; family Methylophagaceae. Next base: position 6,070 of record JABGUA010000180.1, on the reverse strand, counting down.
ATTTTTGGCCAGATACATGAACGTCGACACTATGCATCGATTAAACGACGTGAAGAAGAAACCGTGCAAATGGTGATGACGAGCAGTAAGCATCCGATGGGTGATTTAGGACCGATTAAGGATGCGAAGCTTGTACAAGGCGGTGTTGTGATTTCTGTTGATTATTTTAAGCGGATTGTAACCAGTTTGCGAAATTTCTTTGGGGGAAATATCAGAGGTTATGAAACGTTAGTTGATAGAGCTCGCAGAGAAGCGATTTTACGCTTAAAAGAGTCTTGTCCAGATGCAACGCAAATTATTAATTTAAGATTAGAAACGTCATCGATATATAAAGGTAAGGGCAATCAAATCGGTTCCGTTGAAGTCTTAGCCTATGCCACTGCGCTTTATACCTAAATTTTATGCGATACCACGCTAAATTACCTGACGACAATCCAAATGTATCCCATCAAAATCAGATTAAGGAATTTATTTCCTTATTGGCCGGTGTGATAGCAATAGTCCTTTTTGTCTATTGGATTTTAGGTTTTTTCATTGATGCGGCGGTAGACACGATTTCACCTGAAATGGAATTGAGTATTTTTGAATCATTAGGAGAAGAGCTAGCTGCTAACCCTGCTGGCGAGCGGTCTCAAGCCTTTACGGAAGCAGAGCAGAAAATACGCGTTCTGATAGATGATTTGACGGCGTGTATGGATGTTGGCTACCCGATAGAGCTCATTTTTCGACCCTCGCATCAAGCTAATGCGTTCGCGGCACCGGGCGGTAAAATGATCGTGTTGTCGGGTTTACTTAAGCATGTTGATTCTGAAAATGGTCTCGCTTTTATAATAGCGCATGAATTAGGACACTTTAAAAACCGCGACCATTTACGTGGCTTGGGGCGTAATGTTGTATTAATGGCGTTGTCATTTTTGGCGACGGGGAATATGCATCTGTCCAAGGTATTAACCCCCGTTAATGCGTTCCAAAATGCACAGTTTTCGCAAGGAAGAGAAAGTGGTGCTGATGAACGTGCGTTGGATATTATTCAATGTCATTATGGACATGTCGGTGGTGCAACGGAATTTTTTAGTAAAATCAGTGATCGAGAAGATGATTTTCCTTTAACGCATTATTTCCAAACACACCCAGAAGCAAAGGCGAGAGTTGAAGCGATTAAAGTATTGAGCCGAGAAAGAAATTATACCGAAGGAAACGTTAAGCCTGCCTTCTGGTCCCAAGCCATATTAAATTAGTTAAGATAATTTAGGAGTAAGCTTTGAAAATTGTTGCTTTTGCTGCAAGTAGTAGCCGACAGTCTATTAATAAAAAGTTGGTCTCTTATGCGGCTGGACTGGTAGACGGTGCAGATGTCGATGTATTGGATTTAAATGACTATGAATTGCCCTTATTTAGTGAAGATAAGGAAAAAGAACTAGGCCAACCTCAATTAGCGCATGATTTTTTAGCTAAAATAGCTGAGGCAGATGGGTTGGTTGTTTCTTTTGCAGAACATAACGGGACTTATTCTGCAGCTTATAAAAATCTCTTTGATTGGTGTTCGCGGATCAAGAAGATCTATCAAAATAAGCCGATAGTGATGTTGTCCACGTCGCCAGGTGGCCGTGGTGGGGCGAGTGTTTTAGAGCAGGCGGTTAAGTCAGCGGCTTTTTTTGATGGTGAAGTGGCTGGTAGTTTGGCTGTGCCTAGTTTTTATGACCATTTTGATCAGGAGCAGGGCCGCATTACTGACAAGAGTCTGAATGCGAAATTGCTGACAGAAATGGCTAAGTTAAGATTGTAAGAACGTGTTTCCTTAATCGGGTAAAAAGAGTTCGATTAGACTATTTAAATAACGTTGTCCTCTTTCCGTCGGGCAAATACGATGAATATCCCATGTGATAAGACCTTGTTGTTCTGCTTTCTGTAGTGCTTTGTCGATGTGTGAAATGGGTAAGCCAGCATGTTGATAGAATAAGGGGGTAGGGAAGCCTCCCGTTAATCGTAAAGCGTTAAGCATAAATTCGAAACCAATATCACGTGTACTAATCACTTCATTTGTCAGGATGACATTGTCTGACCCTGCTGATTCGATATAGGCCTGCGGTTGTTTCTGTTTTGAGAGACGGGTAATCGATTGTTGCGCAGCATCACTTATCTTGCCATGGGCGCCAGCGCCGATACCGAGGTAGTCGCCAAACTGCCAATAATTAATATTGTGTTGGCATTGTTGTTTGTCTTTCGCGTAGGCGGATACTTCATATTGTAGATAACCGGCTTTAGCCATTCGTTGCTGGCTATCGAGTTGCCAATCATGGATAGGGTCATCATCAGGTAATGTTGGTGGCTGTTGATGAAAAAGTGTATTGGGTTCGATGGTGAGCTGATAATAGGATAAGTGGCTGGGTGCTAAGGCAATCGCAGTTTCAATATCTTCTCGGGCTTTTTTTGCTGTTTGCTGCGGTAGGCCAAACATTAAATCTAAGTTGAAATTATCAAAACCCACTTTATGGGCAGTTTCGACAGCTTTAATGGCTTGTTGCCCATCATGGATTCTGCCAAGTGCAGTCAATGATTGATCATTAAAGCTTTGGACACCGATAGATAATCGATTGATGCCGAGCGATAAATAATCTGCGAAACGTTGCTGTTCGAATGTACCTGGATTGGCCTCTAATGTGATTTCAGCATTATGGCTGATGGGAAGCAAGGCACGAAGGGAAGAAAATAGCCGTTCGTAAGCCTCAGCTGAGAATAAACTCGGCGTGCCTCCGCCGATAAAGATGGTTTGAATCGTTCGGCCCCAAATAGTCGGTATTTCTTGTTCAAGATCCCGAATGAGTGCATCAATATAGTCATTTTCAGCTAACGTCTCAGGTGCTTTGTGAGAATTAAAATCACAATAGGGACATTTTTTCACACACCATGGGACGTGTATATACAGACTTAAAGGGGGTAAGGCTGTGAAGTTAAACATACTAAATTTAAGGGGTATACTGCTGTTGGAATAGGGTTATAAATTGACGAATAGCTTTGCCACGATGGCTAATGGCATGTTTTTGTTCGGGACTCAATTCAGCCGCTGTACATTGATGTTGTTCAACCCAGAAGAGTGGGTCATAACCAAAGCCGCCATCTCCTTTAGGTTCAGCCAAAATATGTCCTTGCCAGTCGGCTTGGCAAATAATGGGCGTTGGATCCTTTGCGTGGCGCATAAAAACGATGACACATTGGTAACGTGCGGTTCGTTTTGCTTCGGGTGTGTTAATTAACGCATTCAGTAAGGCGTCACAATTTTTTTGGGCAGTTGCATTAGGGCCTGAATAACGAGCAGAATAAATTCCGGGCTCGCCATTTAAAGCGTCGACTTCAATACCTGAGTCATCGGCAATAGCAGGTAAGCCCGTCTGCAGACATGCATGACGGGCTTTGATGATGGCATTTTCGACAAAGGTCAGTCCGGTTTCTTCGGCTTCGATGAGATTAAAAGCAGATTGGGGTATGACCTCTGTGTTCATGTCGCGCAGTAACTGAGAAAACTCTCGGAGCTTTCCTGCATTTCCACTGGCTAACACGATTTTTGACATGATTTACTCTGCAAGCGCTTCGCGTTGTTTGACCATCAAGGTAGTGATACCGTCACTTGCTAAGGCAAGCATCGCTTGCAACTCATCGGCGCGAAACGCATGGCCTTCTGCGGTGCCTTGTAGTTCGATATAAGCGCCCGCGTCATTCATGACGACATTCATATCGGTTTCAGCACTAGAGTCTTCATCATAATCTAGGTCGAGTACTGGTGCTCCTTGATATATACCGACTGATACAGAAGCAATCTGGCCATGTAATGGGCTTTTTTTGATTTTTTTCTTGGCTAATAAGTAGCTAATGGCATCGTGTAAAGCAACATAAGCGCCAGTGATAGAGGCGGTTCTTGTGCCGCCATCGGCTTGAATAACATCGCAATCAATGGTGATACTACGTTCGCCTAACGCTTTTAGATCAACAGCGGCACGAAGGGAGCGGCCAATAAGGCGTTGGATTTCCATTGTCCGGCCACCTTGTTTGCCGCGTGCAGCTTCACGGCCCATTCTGCTACCAGTAGAGCGGGGTAGCATGCCATATTCTGCTGTGATCCAGCCTTCGTTTTTTCCTCTTAGGAAGCCAGGAACCTTTTCTTCGACCGAGGCTGTACATAACACTTTAGTATCGCCAAACTCGACGAGAACAGATCCTTCTGCATGTTTGGTGTAATTACGTGTGATCGAGATGTTTCTTAAATCATTAGGCTGACGTCCGCTTGGGCGCATGATGGGTGGTTCCTTAGGGAAAGGTTAAAATGAGGGTATTATACTTGGCTAGTACCCTAGCTAGGGTGGTTTTCGTTAAGATGTTTTATTTAAATTAATTTGGATGCGATTGTGATTCGAAGTATGACAGCATTTGCTCGCCAAGAGCAGCAAACTGAACAGGGTGATCTTATATGGGAAATACGATCGGTTAATCATCGTTACTTAGAGTTATCGCTTCGTCTCGATGAGCGTTTTCGCTCTTTGGAAATGCCTATTCGGAAGTTGTTTGCAGAGAAATTGGCACGGGGAAAAGTGGATGCGGTATTACGGTATAAAGTGCCAGAAGCACAATCGTCTAATTTAGATATTGATCAGAGTTTGGCTCAGTCGATCGTAGCCCAAAGTGAAATAGTTGCTGGTTTTGCGACTCAAGCTGCACCTATCGATCCTATTCGTATATTGCAATGGCCAGGTGTGTTGAAAGCAGAGAGTTTAGATCAAGTGGCGTTGAATGCCTCTGTTATGAGTTCGTTATTGCTGGCAATCAATGAGCTGATTTCGACCAGAGAAACGGAAGGCGCGGCATTGCAAAAAATGATCGAGCAGCGCTGTACTGATATTGATGCTATTGCAAAGCTTACACGTCAACGGATGCCAGAGATATTGGCGCACCATCAACAACGGATGGAAGAACGTGTTGCTGAACTGCAAGTGAACCTAGATTCTGAACGTTTAGAACAAGAAATGGTGTTATTAGCCCAAAAAAGTGATGTAGCTGAAGAGTTAGATCGATTAGAAAGTCATGTTGTGGAAGTGCAAAGTGTGCTGCAACGGGATGAACCGGTTGGAAGACGGTTAGATTTTTTGATGCAGGAACTGAACCGTGAAGCAAATACGCTGGGGTCAAAATCAATTAATAGCGAGACGACAAACCATTCGGTTGAGTTGAAGGTCTTGATTGAGCAAATGCGCGAGCAAATTCAAAATATTGAATAGCCAAGAAAAAAGCCGCGATAAACGCGGCTTCTTTTTGATTTAAGGTAAATTTAGCGTTGTTTTCTTCTGAGACCCAAAAAGCCTAGCAGTGCGGGGGCAAATAGCCAAAGCGCAGCGGGAATTGGCACTTGAGATATGGTCCCATCAATCACAAGATAGTGTGAAATCTTACTCGGGTCATTACCTAGACCACCTGAGTTTCCGCCTGTGAATTCAGTGTTCCAGTAGAGATTACTGACCGGCGAACTAAATAAAACCAGTAGGCTGGCAGTCGCTTGCTTCAAAAGAATGCCGCCAATGGGCCCACTTATCGGGTATTCAAACGCAGAACTAACTTTAACGGCTGTGTTAAAGTCAAAATCAGATGCTGCTTGTCCATTGTTATCGAAGAAATTGTTCAGGTTATTCTCGAATATTTGGCCTTCTCCAGCAATATTAGTACTGCCTCCGCTCCAAAGCCATGCTTCTGCAACTGAGCTACTAAAGCCTGAGTTGGTAAAAAGGTCTGAAACCAGCGTGTTATCTGTATTTACATATTTGAATGCATCAGAAGAGACGTCTGTGATTGTTGCTGCAGATGGAGAACCGTTGGCAGGGAATGAAGGGGTTGATTTTGTGGCTGTTTCTCACCTTGCTCCAGAAGTAACACCAACCTCGGGTTTTTATACAACGGGTATTGCTAGCGAGTTTCCTGATCGTGAGTTTCAGCTTGGTTTATTAAGCCAGGATGATGGTGTCTTTGGTAGCACGCCGACACCACCGGAACCGAGTAATACCCCCCCCCGATTGCAGATGCTGTTACT
>JABGUA010000169.1 GCA_018646825.1 Piscirickettsiaceae bacterium | reverse complement strand
TACAACCCCACCATTTTTGCTTGCCCATTTTAAAACGGCGTTATCATCAAGAAGCACTACTCAAAGCTGCCACAAGCGGCGATCCCAGCTTTTTTCTGGGAACTGATAGTGCGCCTCATGCACAAAATGCAAAAGAAAGTGCCTGTGGTTGTGCTGGTATCTACAGTGCGCATGCTGCCTTGGAGTTTTATGCCGAGGCCTTCGAGCAAGTTGATGCCTTGGATAAACTGGCTGATTTTGCAAGTCACTTTGGCCCTGACTTTTACCGTCTACCCCGCAATACTAAAACAGTCTCTTTGACAAAAGAAAGTTGGACGATACCAGAGCAGTATGACTTTGCAGGTAAAGCACTTGTCCCTTTAAAAGCTGGAACAAGTTTATCTTGGACTGTAATGCAAAACGCCCAATAAACATGTACTAAAGTCCAATATCTTTCTTAGATCTTCACTTATATACTCATCACCATAAAGAGATTCAATTAAACACATGATGGTTCAGCTTTCATTCAGTTTCGACAAGTGATAATGGATTCATCTTAATTACTATAAAAATTTAGGGATAAACAAAATGAAAATGAAAAGTACACTTGCCGCTGGCGCTCTCTTCGCGGTTTCCATCAGTTCCGCATCAGCAGCGACATACCAACACACTGTAAATAATGGTATTTTTGGGAATGGCGGTACTTTCGACCAGCTTCAAACCTCTTACGATACAAATACAGAACAATTAAACTGATCTTTAACCAATGGTAAAATTGGTACTGATGCGGTGACTGGTTTTTGGTTAGTTTTAAATGATGGTCCAAACCCTAAATCTACCGATGTTAACGAATTAGCGATTCTTTATGCAGATTTGAGTGCTAATAAGCTACTTGCTTATACCTACAACGGCCTAAATAACTCAAACAGTATTAATAATCCGGGCATTTTTATTGGTGATTACTCTACTGACTTGACAGTATCAGCTAACGAGTTCAGCTTTTCTATTGATGCTAGTGCAATTAATGCATTTACTCACCCTGATGTAGTAGCAACAGATTGGAAAGCATGCAATATGACGATGAGCTCGGCATTTGGTTCCATGTTACCGTTGATTACGCAATCACTGGTGACGGTGCTCAATCACCTTATAACTTCTTAAAAGGCCAAAACGGCAAACAAGCTTGGCTTGATACTAATGGCGATAATCCAATCAAAACGACTGTTGTTCCTATTCCTGCTGCGGCATTTTTATTCGCACCGGTTTTAGCTGGTTTTATTGCTACAAGAAGAAGATTAACGGCTAAACGCTAAGTAATTCTATAGCCAAACAAAAAAGCCGCGTTTTTAAACGCGGCTTTTTTATGTCTGACGTGTTAACCGCTTTGATTAAAGTGGTACGCCAATTCGTAAAGCCACTTCTTCATAGGCTTCAATCACACCGCCTAAACCCTGACGGAATCGATCTTTATCAAGTTTTTTACGAGTTTCAGCATCCCATAAGCGGCAGCCATCTGGACTGAACTCATCTCCTAGAATAACGTTGCCTTTAAACAAGCCAAACTCTAGCTTGTAGTCGACTAAAATCATGCCCGCATCAGAAAATAACTTTTTCAATGCATCATTGACTTTAAAAGTTAGACTTTTCATTTTCTCGACATCACTTGCTTTTGCCCAGCCGAATGTCTCGATATGATATTCATTGATCATCGGATCATGTAGTGCATCATTTTTCAAAAAAAACTCAAACACAGGCGGATTTAATTCAAGGCCGTCCTCAACACCTAAACGACGACACAAGCTACCTGAAGCAACGTTTCGAACGACACATTCAACCGGCATCATCTTCATGCTTTTTACTAACACTTCATTGGCATTCAGCAAGCGCTCAAAATGGGTTGGAATACCCGTTTTTTCCAAGTATTCCATGATAAAAGCATTAAACTTATTATTGACTTCACCTTTGCGACTGAGTTGTTCAACCTTTTCGCCATCAAAAGCAGAAGTGTCATCACGAAAGCTGAGAATAACGAGGTCTTCATCATCCGTCTTATAGACACTTTTCGCCTTACCGGCATATAACTCTTGTCTTTTTTCCATTGTTGTTCTCTCTTGTTATCTTAACTTGGTTTTAAGCTATTTCTCGCCAAGTAAATCCTAATTCTTGATCAGCTATACCAATCCAATCTTGTTGGCAATTTAATGCCTCAGAAAATGCTGTTTTCACAATGTCTGGGTGATTATTCTTTTCACTTAAATGCATGGCCATAATATGCTGCAACTGACTCGTATCAATTTTCTTAAGTAAGCTACTCGATTGGACATTGTTTAAATGGCCCATTTTCCCAGACACCCGATATTTCAAGTGGTCCGGGTATTCGCCATTATCCAACATTGTTATATCATGGTTTGCCTCTAACAATAAGGCATGACAACCTGATAAAGCCTGTTCAATCACTGGCGTAATCATACCCACATCGGTTAAAAGCCCAATACTGCGCTGACCATCACTAAAAACAAATTGACTCGGCTCACGGGCATCGTGAGGAACGGGAAAGGGCTTTACCTCTATATCATCTATTTCGAACTGCTCATGACAACTAAACTCATGGATATAATCAATCAGATCCGCTGATAAACACCCTGCCGTCCCAGCCGTTGCATACACCGGTAACTGGTATTTACGGGCTAATACGCGGATACCATTAATATGATCGCCGTGTTCATGCGTCACCACAATTGCTGACAAATCAGCGGCGTCACAGGCCATCCTTTGCAAGCGTTTTTCAGTTTCCTTTGCCGAAAAGCCACAGTCTACTAATAGCGTCGTATTGCCTTGTGATATTAACGTCCCGTTACCTCTGCTACCACTGCCAAGTGAGGCAAACCGCATTATCGGACCAATTCTTCCTGAATCAAACGCAATAAGCGACGTGCTGACGGTGACGAGGTTCTAACTTGATCAATATCTTGAATAATGACCTTAGTGTCATCCTCATCCGTTACTAACTTAATGTAATAAAACAATTCAGGTGTTTTATCCATTTCATCTTGCCAAAATGCTAACTTTCCTAACATGCTGTCATCGGCTGTTCTAGCAAGAACAAAAGGATCAAGGTATTGCACAAAATACACCCCTTTATCACGTTCACGATCTTGGACAACAAAATATTTACTATCAATAACACGGCCAATACCACGCCAAACTTGTTCAAAGTTACGATCGACTTTTAATGCTTGGTGATCGCTCGCTTCGTCAACGATGACGGCGTTAATATTTGTTACGACCGTTAACGGACTATTTTGTTGTTCAACCGCGACTTGCTGTTGACGTTCTTTACGTTGTATCGCGCCCATATAATCGGCCAGTTGTCTTAATTTCCCTTCGTTTTTTTGTGCATCTGAATCAAAGCTTGCGGCACTGATATACATCTTAAAGGTGTTTGGCACATCACCAGCTTCAACCCGTGTTCGATAGGCATAACCATCGGCATCGGGATTGGTATCCATCAGGCCAATAGTCTGGTCTTGGCGATTAACGGCTATCTCATTGCTGCCCCAAAATGCAATCATCCGCTGCCAGAGGTCATCAGATTGACCATAAACAATTAAATGTCGTGCAGTGCCTTCGCCAGTTAGTGCTGGTTTTGTACTTGGAGCCACATTATATTTAGCTGCTAATGGGTTATCGGCAGAGTTGGCATATTCAGTATAGTTTGAACCATCGTCTTTATCAGCAAACTCATCATTAATGCGAGATGTACTTAAATCAGGGGGTACATCTAATGGTGGCAATACCGTTGCTTTTTGGTATTTTTGACTATTATCTTCAACGATTTCATCTAACGCGCCGATCGAGCTACACCCGGAGAAAATACTCACCAACAATATCGCTATTGCTGTCTGTTTAATACGATTAACATTCATGTTGTTAATTTCACTCATTATTAATTTAATACACTGGCAGCCGCGAGTGCATCACGCACTGGCTGATGATATCTTTCCGATAAAACCGTCATTGGCAAACGAATTCCTGGTGGGATCTTACCCATTTCAGTTAAAGCCCATTTCACTGGAATTGGGTTGGCCTCTACAAACAAGCTTTGGTGCAATAAGGCCAAATCATTATTAATTTGACGTGCCCTAACGATATTCCCTTCTAATGCTGCTGCACACATATCATGCATCCCAGCAGGTGCCACATTGGCAGTGACAGAAATCACGCCTTGGCCACCGGCAACTATAAAGTCTACGGTATTGGCATCTTCACCCGTGTAGAGTTCCAATTTTGTATTACATAAGGCATTTATTTGTTCTATTCGACTCACATCACCTGTCGCCTCTTTAATACCGATAATATTCGGCAAGTCAGCCAAACGCGCAACGGTTTCAGGTAATAAGTCACAAGCCGTCCGGCTTGGCACATTATATAATATTTGTGGAATATCAACGGCGTCAGCAATCGTCTTGTAATGTAGGTATAAGCCTTCCTGTGTTGGCCTATTATAATAAGGTGTCACTAACAGGACCGCATCAACGCCTAAATCTTTGGCATATTGACTGAGCTCTATGGCTTCAGAAGTCGAATTTGCTCCTGTCCCCGCAATAACAGGAATACGCCCATTCACTTGCTTGACCACTTGACCAACGACATCGCAGTGTTCAGATACTGTTAACGTCGCTGATTCGCCAGTTGTACCGACAGCAACAATCGCATCAGTACCACTTTCGATATGAAACTCAACTAAATTGTGCAGGCTGTCACTATCGATCGAACCATCGGCTCGCATAGGCGTGACAAGTGCTACCATACTGCCACTAAACATGACCGCACATCTCCAAAAAATAAACCGCAATGGTACGTTGACCAAGGCAAGATGACAAGATCCCTTATCATTGTGTATGGTGTGTTTTTTTTCGATTCTGTTCTATAAAAAGGATTGTTTTATGCAACAAGCAGCACTTGACCAAGTTGTTCCTGATTTTGAGTTACCCAGTACCGGTGATACTGTTTTTCAGCTTTCTGAACAACAAGGTAAAAATATTGTTATCTACTTTTACCCTAAAGATAATACGCCAGGCTGTACATTAGAAGGTCAAAACTTCCGTGACCACATTGATGAGTTCACGGCGAAAGATACCATTATCGTTGGTGTTTCTCGTGACAGCCTGCGCGTCCATGAGGGTTTTAAAGCGAAACAAAGCTTTCCTTTCGAATTGCTTTCCGATAAAGAAGAAATTGCTTGTAAAATTTTTGATGTGATTCAGTTAAAAAAGAATTATGGTCGTGAATATATGGGCATTGTGCGCAGTACCTTTTTGATCGACAAAGCCGGTGTGCTGCGTCAAGAATGGCGTAACGTCAAAGTTAAGACCCATTTAGAAGAAGTTTTAGAGGCTGTTAACGCTTTATAGACTTTTCCACCCCCTGAAAAATATTTTTCAAGGGGTGGCTGTTTTTGTCATTTGTCACT
>JABGUA010000152.1 GCA_018646825.1 Piscirickettsiaceae bacterium | reverse complement strand
TACCACCAATATACCAAACAATATTACCGTCTTGATCTGAGTGACTGGTAATTGTAGCAATTGGTTTGGAGCCAGAACCCAGACTATGGGCATAGATAGCAGGCAAAGATTGCTTAGGGTCTTTTGCTTTACACAACACCATATTTAATGGTCGCCGTTGCATGGCTGGTTTTTTAAAGTTGAGTGAATTTAACAACGCCTCATTACCTTCGCCGGCAGTGAGAACAAAATGCTGGGCTTTGATAGTGATATTGCCGACTTGCATAGCGCTAATTTTATTATTATCTTGCTGCCATGAGATGGTTTGCTCTGAAGGACAATGCAAGATGCGGTTTTGATAGGGAGTCGCTAAGCTTTCTAACACGGTAGCGACATCTAAAACAGGCTCATCTAGCTGATATAGTGCACCTTTAAATCCAACATGTTGAAATAATTGTGGCCGCGCTGAACCAGAAACAGACTGCATCCGACTAGCCAATGCCTTACTTGCAAAAAAAGACACCATTTTTGACGAAAGTTGATCTTTTGACCACATCAATTGGTGATCAGCCAAGACCTTAACGGAGGTTAAGTCAACATCCCCTTGCCCATCGAGACAGGCCTGCCAGCGGCTAGGCATATCACCAATGGCTTGGGTTGCCTTAGATAAAATGCCATTGAGGGCATATTTAGCACCGCCATGGATGATCCCTTGAGAACTTAGGGTTTGTGCATTACCAATGGACTTATTTTCTAGTAAAAGGGCATGGAAGCCCATTTTGTTCAGACGATGATGAAGCCATAATCCTGCAATACCGGCACCAATGATGACGACATCTGTTGATATAGTATGAGTCATACGATGACTTTAAACAGCATCAATTTGTAGATCGAGTGCTTCACATAGCCAATGTCCGATAATGATATGGCCTTCCTGTACCCGTGCCGTTTCTTGAGATGGTACTTGAATACAGCTGTCAGCTTGAGTGAGCAGTTGCCCACCGGATTGACCGGTAAAAGCACATGTCCAACAGCCAATTTCTTTTGCGATTTTAAAGCCATTGATGACATTATCGCTATTCCCTGACGTAGAGAGTCCAATTGCGACATCTCCAGGTTTGGCTAAGGCTTCAATTTGGCGGTCGAAAAGTGTACTAAAGTCATAATCATTGCCATGTGCAGTCAGGATAGAGGTATCGGTTGTTAGGGCAATAGCAGCATAAGGCTTACGATGTTCTTTATAACGTACAACAAATTCTGCAGCCAGATGTTGTGCATCCGAGGCACTGCCTCCATTACCAAAAAACAACACTTTATTGCCTTTTGCTAAGGCATCGCTAACCTGCTTAACTAAAATAGTGATTTGGGGCTCTAGGGCAAACAGGCCCTCAACCATCGTTTTGTGGCGAGTAACAGTAGCTTTAAATGACACGGTTTACCTCTTTATACTAGTCAGATGGTATTATTTGGTGCTGAATATATGATTATATAATATATGTTGTCGCTCAAGCCTGTGATATCAAAATTTAAAATAACAGAGACATACCCATAAAAAATGACGTTATCGGACATCTATCTTAGATTAGAGTTAGGCAAACTATGGCGTGGTCGAGACATTTTCGCGACAGTCGAGCAGCTCGACGGCGAAATATTTCGTCACAAAGAAGGTAGAAGAACCCTACGCTTTCAATTGGCAGAAAAAAGTTATTTCCTGAAATATCATAAGGGTATTGGCTGGCTAGAAATAATAAAGAATATACTTCAACTTCGTGCGCCAATTATCAGTGCAAAAAATGAATGGAAAGCAGTCAAATTTCTAGAGAAACAGGGTGTTGAAACCATGACGCTAGCGGGTTATGGTGAAAAAGGCCTAAACCCGGCTGCTAAACAATCGTTTGTCATTACCGATGATTTAATAGACACGATGAGTTTAGAGTTTCTCGGTGAACAATGGCATAAAACACCGCCAACATTTGCAAGCAAAAAAGCCTTAATTGAAAAGTTGGCAACAATTAGTAAAAAAATGCATGAAAATGGCATGAACCACCGTGATTTTTATCTAGTCCATTTTTTATTGGATAAAAGTTTTGCTGAGCACAATACATTTACTCATGACACCCCAGTATTTTTGATTGATTTACATCGTGCATTAATTAGCGAAGGTAAGCCAGTTAAACAACGCTGGTTAGTTAAAGATATTGGCAGTTTATATTTTTCAGCGATGGATGTCCCACTAACACAGCGTGATATTTTTCGGTTTATTAAAAATTACTCGGGCAAACCTCTACGTGAGGCTTTGTCTTCACAGCAATCCTTTTGGAAAAAAGTAAGGCAGCGCGCGAACACCTTGCGTAATGCAGATAATGCGGTTGTGATTGAGGGTTTAAATCCGATCCGCAGCTTTTTAAAAGGCAAGGCGTTGGCGCTTCCATTTAATATCAAAATGGCAGGGCAATCCTATACCTGCAATAGAGTCCTACGCTCATTACCAAAAAAACGATTGGTGGTGGAAGCGCAATCTGATGAGCAACATGCCGTCATTAAGTTGTTTTCAGTGGCGCAAAAAGGCCGTCGTGAAATAGATAGAGAACACGATGGTCACAGAATAGCCAAAGGAGCAGGTGTTAACCTGCCAGAGTTATTATTTGCTGTTGGTAATCAAACAGGCTGTCTGAGTATCGGATATCAATATATCGAGAATGCGAGGACATTGTTATCCGTCTCACCAGAGGAAAGACAAGCGCAATTACCGGCATTATTTGAAATGGTTGCCAAGCTACACATCCACGGTGCCTATCAAAGTGACATTCATTTAGATAACTTCTTATTGGCTGATGGCGAACTTTATTTAATTGATCTGGGGTCGATAAAGCAACAAGAAGTTGGGCAAGGTTTGGGTCCGAAAAAGAGTTTACAAAACTTGGCGCATTTAGTGTCGGAGTTTAGCCCTGAAGAACAAGCAACATTAACACCTTATATCGAACAATATTATGGTCAGCGACGCAGTGTCTATAATGACTCAGAGAAGCTATTTTTTGCTAAATATTGTAAAAAGGCATGGCAACGAAGAAAGCGTAATTACCTGAAAAAGCAATTTAGAAATTGTACGATGACGTGCTATCAATCAAGTCCGACACAACAAAGTGCTTTCCGTCGTGACTTCTTAAATGGTGAAACAGTAGAATTCGTCGATAATATTGAACAATTGATGGCTGATGGTGAACCGTTGAAGGAAGGTAATTCTGCTACCGTAGTTAAAGTAGAAGTCGCTGGCAAGCAGATTGTTATCAAGCGATATAATATGAAAAGTACCGGACATTTCTTGCGTCGCTGCTTACGTCCAAGTCGAGCGGCAGTATCATGGTTAAATGCCAATTTATTAGAGTTCTTAGGCGTGCCTACCGCAAAACCATTAGGTTTTATTGAGCAAAGACAGTTCGGACTTCGTCACCGTGCTTACTTTATTACAGAATATATGGAAGCGGATGAGTTATCTGCTGCCTATGCTGAACGTGAGCCAACAGAACAAGAGCTGGAGCAGCTTAAAACAATTTTTATGACTTTGGAGCACGAGCAGATAAGTCACGGAGATTTGAAGGCGAGTAATGTCTTAGTTAGCGCGCAAGGCAATATATCATTGATCGATTTAGACGCGATGAATGGCTCACATCATTCTAGCCAGACTTTTAAGAAAGCATTCGATGAAGATAAAAAGCGGTTTATGGACAATTGGGAAAAGCCTGACCAGGCTGAGCACTTCAGTTTTATAGAACAATAGCAGAGTTAGTATCGATGAAATTAGCAGTGTGTTTATATAAGTTATTTCCATTCGGTGGCTTAGCACGAGATTGTGTTCGTATTTTAAGTTTATGTTATGCCAAGGGAGCACAGGTTGACGTGTTCGTGATGCAGTGTGAAGGTGAAATACCTGAGGGGTTTAATGTCGAAGTGATCAAGCCTAAAGGCCTGACAAATCACAGTAAAGTTGCCAATTACATTGAGCAAATCAAGCCCAAATTAGCTAAAGGAAGTTATGACTTGGTTATTGGGTTCAATAAAATGCCAGGCCTTGATCTCTATTACGCCGCTGATCCATGCTATATCGACAAGGTAAAAAAACAATCAAATTATCCAGTGATGCAGTTTAGTGGCCGAGTAAAGTTTTATTGTAAAAATGAACATGCGGTCTTTGGGTCTGAGAGTAAAACGATTGGTTTAATGATCTCGGATATAGAAAGAGATAAATTTAAACAACATTACAAAACACCCGAACATCGACTTGTCATGCTACCACCAGGCATTGATCCTAACCGAAAACGTAGTGACGACTGGCAAAGCGGGAGAAGCCAGTTTAGAACGCAATTTCAACTTGAAGATGATGATATTGTAATGTTGATGGTAGGTAGCGGTTTCAAACGAAAAGGTGTCGATCGCGTTATTTTAGGTTTAGCCGCTTTATCGCCGGCATTACGTAAAAAAACGAAGTTGTTTGTTTTAGGAGAAGACACAATTCCCGTTTTCGAAAATCAAGCAAAACAATTAGGTGTCGGTGAAAACGTGACATTTTTTGGTGGACGTAGTGATGTGCCAGAGTTCCTGCTCGGGACGGACTTGTTTCTACACCCAGCAAGAAAAGAAAATACTGGTACTGTTATTTTGGAAGCTTTAGTCGCTGGTTTACCTGCTTTTGTGTCTGGTGCATGTGGTTATGCTGGCCATATTATAAAATCTGAGGCAGGCTTAGTATCACTAGAACCGTTTGACCAAAAGGCATTTAATTTGCAATTAGCGAGTATGCTCGATAAGACTAAATTACAGCAATGGTCTGACAAAGCATTGGATTATGCCGAAACCGAAGATTTGTATAGTATGCCTCAGAAAGTGGCAGCGATTATTGAGACAATGGTAAAGGAAAGACCATTAGATTATGACAAGCAGGGAAAAAAATGAGTAAAACGGTTTTAGTAGCAGGTGGAGCAGGCTATATCGGTAGCCATATATGTATAGAATTACTCGATGCAGGCTTCACTATTGTCGTGGCAGATAATTTATCAAATAGTGATAAAAAATCACTGGAAAGAGTAGAACAAATTTCTGGGGAACAATTTGATTTTTATCAAATAGATCTGAGAGACCAAGTCGCACTAGAGGGTGTTTTCACTGACCATAAAATTGATGCGGTAATTCATTTGGCCGGCTTAAAGGCGGTAGGGGAATCATGTGAACAACCATTGGTTTATTATCAAAATAACATCAATGCCAGCTTAGTTTTATTTGAAATAATGCAAAAATATCAGGTAACAGATCTGGTATTTAGTTCATCGGCGACAGTTTATGGCGACCCTGCTACCGTACCGATCGATGAGAATTTCCCATTAACAGCAACCAACCCTTATGGTCGGACAAAGTTAATGATTGAAGAAATATTAAAAGATATTACAGCCGCGACTTCGTTTAACGTTGTCTTGCTACGTTATTTTAACCCTGCAGGTGCACATGAAAGTGGTCTGATAGGTGAAGATCCTAATGGTATTCCAAACAATCTCTTACCCTACGTGTCTCAAGTTGCTATTGGAAAGAGAGAAAAAGTATCAGTATTCGGTGGGGATTATGCTACGCCAGATGGGACAGGGGTGAGGGACTATATTCACGTCGTTGATCTGGCAAAAGGTCATGTCAAAGCATTACAAGCAATGGAACCTTTATTAGATAATAAAGGCCTTTGTAAAGTTTATAATTTAGGAACAGGTCAAGGTTATAGTGTATTAGAAGCTATATCTGCATTTGAAAAGGCTTGTGGACATCAAATTGCCTATGAAGTGGTAGAGAGAAGGCCAGGAGATATTGCTGAATGCTATGCTGAAGCATCGTTAGCAAATCAGGAATTAAATTGGCAGGCAGAGAAATCTTTGGGAGAGATGATGAAAGATGCTTGGCGATGGCAAACGATGAACCCGAATGGTTATGGAGATGATTGAGCTCAAACCAGAAACGATGATTGGCAAAGGCCTACATCGGGAATGTTATGTTCATCCGGACAATCCTAATCGCTGTATTAAAGTCGTTGTGTTACGTGGTGAAGAAGAAACGCGTCGTGAACAGGCTTACTATAAATTCTTACAAAAACGCCAGATTACGTGGGAGATGTTACCGCAGTTTTATGGCGTTGAATCAACCTCTATGGGCCCGGGGGCAGTCTTTGATTTAATTCGAGATGCTGATGGTGAAGTAGGAAAAACATTTGAGTATTATTTTGAATCAGCTGAATTGACGGAGAAAAACCTGATAGGGTTGTTAACATCATTACAAGCTTTAAAAACCTATTTATTCAGTCAAAATATCATCACCATGTCAATTAAGCCGAAAAATATTATTTATCAAAGGCAAGATGAGCGATCTGGTGTGGCGGTTATTATTGATAACATCGGTAACTCTGATGCGATACCTTTAGCCAGTCATTGCCGTACTTTTGGTAAAATAAAAATGACGCGGAAATGGAATAAGTTTATTGCATTACTGCAAAAAGACTATTCAGAGAATAGCCTTTTGCAAACGCAATTAGTCAATAAATTATTAGATTAGAACCCTAAACCAGCCCAGGACTAACCTCCCAGGCTAGTTTAGAGCAGTTCGTTTAGAGCGTACTGTAAGAATCGTGGTTCTCAGGCATTGTGTAGCCAGCTTGAGCATTGATTCTAGCAGCAATTTCTAATTCGCCTTCAGTAGCAAAGTCTC
>JABGUA010000172.1 GCA_018646825.1 Piscirickettsiaceae bacterium | reverse complement strand
TTCTTAGAAAATCGTTTAGATAATGTCGTTTATCGCATGGGTTTCGGCGTTTCACGTAGTGAAGCTCGCCAACTCGTTCGTCATAACGCAATTACTGTTAATGGTAAAAAGGTCAATATTCCTTCTTACCAAGTAAGAGCAAATGATGTGATTGCAGTGCGTGAAGCAGGTAAAGTTCAAATTCGTATTAAAGCGTCGTTAGAACTAGCTGCCCAACATGGTTTTTCTGATTGGGTAGAAGTTGACGTTGATAAAATGCAAGGCACGTATAAAAACGTTCCTGAGCGTTCTGAACTACCAGCCGAGATTAACGAGCACTTAATCGTTGAATTGTACTCGAAATAATTTTAACTAAACCAACGGGTTTATTTAGAGGAAATTGCATGACGACCTATATGAGTCAATTATTAAAGCCACGCATTGTTGATATTAAAAAATCTAGCAATACACGGACACGCCTAGTGTTAGAGCCGTTAGAACGTGGTTTTGGTCATACATTAGGTAACGCCTTAAGACGGATTTTATTGTCTTCAATGGAAGGTACCGCAGTAATCGAAGCACAAATTGATGGCGTAGTACATGAGTACTCAGCAATCGATGGTGTTCAAGAAGATGTTTTAGATATTTTGTTGAACATGAAAGGAATTGCCGTCATTTTGCATGAGCAAACTGAAGCAGTTTTAACATTAACAAAAGAAGGTGTCGGTCCTGTTACTGCAGGTGATATCCAAGTACCACACAATGTTGAAATAGTGAATCCTGATCATGTCATTGCGAACTTAACGGGTGGTAGCTTATCTATCACATTTAAAGTTGCAACAGGTCGCGGTTACCAGCCTGCAAATACACGAGTTGATAATGAAGAAGATGATCGTGTAATCGGTCAACTATATATAGATGCTTCTTTTAGTCCTGTTAATATGGTGACATATAACGTTGAAAGTGCACGTGTTGAAAACAGAACAGATCTAGATAAACTAATTATTGATGTCGACACTGATGGCACGCTCGAAGCTGAAGAAGCCATTAAATATGCATCAACGATTTTAAGCGATCAACTATCGTCATTTGTTGACTTTAAAGTGATTGAAGAACAAACAGTTGAAAAAGAAGAACCAACAGTTGATCCAGCACTACTTCAAGCGATTGATGAATTGGACTTAACTGTTCGTTCAGCGAATTGTTTGAAAGCAGAGAATATCTATTACGTTGGTGACTTAATTCAACGTAGTGAAATGGAACTGTTAAAAACGCCTAATTTAGGCAGAAAGTCATTGACTGAAATTAAAGATGTGTTGGCAACAAAAGGCCTGTCATTAGGCATGCAGCTAGAAAACTGGCCGCCGTCATCACTAGAACAGAAATAATCATACTGAAGCTAATTCAGCATAAAGATATTATAGGGTAATAAAAATGCGTCATCGTAATTCTGGTCGTAAATTAAATCGTAATAGTAGTCACAGAAAAGCAATGTTTAAAAACATGGCAGCTTCTCTAGTTGAACATGAAATGATTCGTACAACATTGCCAAAAGCAAAAGAATTACGCGGTGTTATTGAACCTTTGATAACGCTCGGTAAAATTGATACTGTTGCGAATCGTCGTCTTGCCTACTCAAGACTCGATGACAGACAAGCAGTTACTAAATTATTCTCTGATATTGGACCTCGTTCAGTATCGCGTCCAGGTGGTTATATTCGTATTCTTAAATGTGGTTTACGAGCAGGTGATAAAGCGCCAATGGCTATCGTAGAATTGGTTGATCGTAAAGAAGAAGCAACTGCAGAATAATTATCTAAGAAAGTTACAAAAAAGCCGACTTTGAGTCGGCTTTTTTGTGTCTATTATGCGAAATATTAACGATCAAATAATAGAAAAAAACCTGTTTATTAGCTTGACAAAAAATAAACATAAATAAAGGCGTTTTTATCCTATAAAAGCGTTGACAGTCCAGTGAGAGGCTGTATAATTCTCGCTTCTTTGTAGCAGACATGACGTTGCGACAAAGCGCTCTTTAAAAAAATAATATCAAGTAATCTATGTGGATACTTGCATTGGGTCATTCTTACAAAAAGAACCGATG
>JABGUA010000108.1 GCA_018646825.1 Piscirickettsiaceae bacterium | reverse complement strand
GTGCTTGGCATGGTTGTCGTGGTCATCATGCTTGGCATGTTCGTCGTGGTCATCATGCTTGGCATGTTCGTCGTGGTCGTCGTGCTTGGCATGGTTGTCGTGGTCATCATGCTTGGCATGTTCGTCGTGGTCATCATGCTTGGCATGGTCGTCGTGGGAATCAAAATTTTCACCTTCACGGAACTCTATTTTGATCAAGCCATGTGCATCTGATAAAGTGATAATACGTGCACTGGAAGCAATCTCTTTGATAGGTTTTTCAAGAAAGCTCTCGATGGCTGGACTGATCCAGAAAACCAAATCAGCATCTTGCAGCGCTTTTGCCTGCGATGGTTTTAACGCGTATGTGTGTGGAGACCCTGCCCCCTCAATAATTAGCGATGGCGTGCCAATGCCGTCCATGACCGCTGAAACCAGGGAATGGATGGGCTTGATTGACGTGACAACACTTAAACCTTCCGAGGCACAAGCTAAACTCGATGAGAAGATTGCAGTTGCAATAAGTGTAACCTTTGCGATTCGCATTTTTTTTCAACCTTGCGCAATTAGAGGCAAATTTCCTTGACGTTATAACATAACAAATTTACATTCTGCAAGGGTTTGTTTAAGGTTCCAGCGTCGGGTCGCTTAATGCCTATTCCGTTTGAAAGATGTTATGCTTGTATCATTAAAAAATGCTGGAATTTTTCGATCCAAAAAGTGGTTAGTACGGGGTGTTTCGATGACAGTTGAGGCTGGTGAAATCGTCACACTGATTGGACCGAATGGCTCTGGTAAATCCACAACAGCCAAACTCGCTCTCGGTGTTCTTTCTGCAGACGAAGGCCATACAAGCCGTAAAGATGGGCTTTGCGTCAGCTACGTACCGCAAAAAATCCAGCTTAGCCCACATTTACCGCTATCTGTAACACGTTTCCTGCGTCTCACGTTTAGGCCTGATAGGAAGGCAATAAATCTTGCATTAAAGGCGACTGGAACAGATCATCTTGCCGACGAACAAATGGCAAGCCTATCAGGTGGTGAATTTCAGAGGGTACTGCTGGCAAGAGCCATTCTGTCGTCGCCAGAGCTTCTTGTGCTTGACGAGCCAGTGCAGGGTGTGGATTTCAATGGTGAGCTGGAACTCTACAAGTTAATTGAAGATATTCGCAATCAGCTTAACTGTGGCATTTTATTAATTTCCCACGATTTGCATGTGGTGATGTCAACAACTGACAGAGTGATTTGCTTAAATGGCCATGTATGTTGTTCCGGCACTCCAGCAACAGTTGTCTCGAGCAATGAATTCAAGTCACTTTTTGGACACCGCGCTTCCTCTGGCCTTGCGATTTATGAGCATAGACATGACCACAAGCACCATTTAGACGGGAGTGTCGTGGGTAATGACACCAATATAAACAATACTCACACACCATCAAAAAGTGGGGTAGTTTCAAAAAATGATAGAGCGCCAATTAGTTCAGGACCTATCAATCACAAGGCTATAATCCATAGCAAAGTCAATTCAGATGTTTGATGATTTCTTTATCCGCGCTGTGATTGGTGGGATCGGTGTTGCGGTGATTGCTGGACCACTGGGCTGTTTTATAATTTGGCGAAAAATGGCTTACTTTGGTGATACGCTCTCCCATTCGGCGCTCTTGGGTGTCGCTTTGGGGCTAATGCTAGAACTAAACATCACGTTGGCTGTCTTTATTGTATCCTCGGTTGTTGCGTTGTTACTGGTTCTTCTGCAAAGACGCGCTAACTTATCTTCAGATGCTTTGCTCGGTCTGCTTGCGCACTCTGCTTTGGCCATTGGGTTGGTGGTTCTAGCCTTCATGACTTGGGTTAGGGTTGACCTGATGGGGTTTCTCTTTGGTGATATTTTATCGATCTCAACATTTGATGTGGCTCTAATCTGGGGAGGTGGATTATTTGTATTAACTGTTCTTGCTAAAATTTGGCATCCCTTATTTGCCGCAACTGTTAGCTATGAATTAGCTACAGCCGAAGGCATCAAGTCTGATCGCATAAATGTAGTTTTCATGATTTTGATGGCAGCAGTCATTGCAATGTCATTGAAGATAGTTGGTGTGTTACTCATAACTGCATTGTTAATCATACCCGCTGCGTCTGCTCGAACATTTGCAAAATCGCCAGAGCATATGGCAACCATTGCCATTATTATAGGAATCGCTGCGGTTTGCTTTGGGCTCATAGGCTCTCTTGAATTTGACACTCCAGCAGGGCCCAGTATTGTTGTCGCTGCGCTTTTATGTTTTGTTTTGTCATTATTCCAAACGCTAAACCCATTCCGTACAAAGTAAAGTAAAGTAAAATTGAATAGCAAGATAGGTAACTGGAAATTGGAAAAATGAAAAGAAGGGCTGAATTACCCAATAATCTGCAACTTGTCCTGGCGGTGCTTGAAAAAAAGGGGCATCCGATGAGTGCCTATATGATCCTTGATCAACTCCACGGTTCTAGTGTTCGGGCGCCCCTGCAGGTCTATCGGGCGTTGGAGAAATTAATCAGCATGGGCCAGGTT
Source organism: Piscirickettsiaceae bacterium (assembly GCA_018646825.1). GTDB lineage: Bacteria > Pseudomonadota > Gammaproteobacteria > Nitrosococcales > Methylophagaceae. Next base: position 1,850 of record JABGUA010000108.1, on the reverse strand, counting down.
CATCGTCTGGAGAGTCTTAACTCATTTATTGCATGCAATGATACCTCTTGCGCAACTGTTGGTGTTACTGCCTTTGTGATCTGTGAAAAATGTGAGCAGGTTCAAGAAGTTTCTGATAACTCCGTATCGCTATTTATTACTGAGCTTGCTGAAAAGGCTAAAATTACTGCTGTAAAATCAAGCATTGAATTACATGGTATTTGTGGAGCTTGTGAAAATGCGTAGGGTTCTCAGCTACCTATCTGCGGCAGGGGCTTTGTTTTGCTGTCGGTTACATCGGCTGCTGTACATCCACATGTCTAGCCCCATTTCTAAGCGCCGCTAATTTTGGCTTTCTCTAATACGGCTTCAGGGACGGGCGATCTCATGTCCAGTGCGTGATGAGATCTGATTTGTTTATATTGCCCAAGAAAGGCATTGATTGCATCCTGCGGCCCCACCGCCGATAACCAAGTCCAAATCTGACAGAAAAACGGCTCCACTAACCCCGGTCCGTGGTCCACGGTCCTTAGTTCATGCAAGGTTGCTGGTAAGGTTCTGATAGTTGACCATATGTGATGATCTGCTAAGCTATTGTTATAGCTATATTCAGTTACTTGTTAGTGCCGGGGGAAGGCATCGAACCTCTTCTCGGCTGCACCATTTTTCATGTCATATTTTTTGTATCATTTCTGAAATTATGATTTAACTTCAGAAATGATAATCAAGCTGATAAGCAAAATTGGTAAACTATCTAACTTATAAGCTATAAAAGTGCACTTTTAGAATTATTTGTTTGAACTAACATTGCATTGGATGATTGGTTCAATACCTGCTGTTTGGCCAGCTTTTGTGACTCGAGTGCAAAGTCTGTATCAACAATTCTACCCAGCGCCATTTCAGAATTAATTGAAGAGGCCGTTAGGTTGTTGATCGTCGTTTTAAGGCGGTTGATTGAGGCGCCAATCATTGCTTTTTGTTCAGACATTATTCCCAGGACTAAGACCATTGTGGTCAGGGTTTGTTCGGCGTTTGTTTGGTTCGTACCGTTCGACACGAGTGGCAGCATAACGGAGAGAGTTCCCCGGGGAACGACATTTACGGTGAATGTGTCAACAGCTGTTTCCTGCACCAGCAACAGTGACATCGCGTCACTAGCAGCGCTAATGCTAACTTCTTGCCCCATTAATTCTGCTGTCATTTTGCTCGACACGGCCATTTCTGCTGTGTCATCGATGGTTAAAACTAACCCTTTGCAGATGCCAGTTTTTCCACAGCTTCATTCATGCCAATGAAGCTGTTACGATTAGCTCATTGAGCATTGAGTGCAGATATATAAGTGTTGATCGTTATCATCAGGATTAAACCAATCTAGTGGATAGCCAGAAAGGTGAACGATAAAGCGGTCGATTTGTGTAGCAATCTTTTTGATCAATGCCAGCCGGTCACTGCTCAACGGTGCGCGTGGCGGTGCGATTATTCATGTTTTTGGATTTAGCCAAGCCGATCACCGCGCAAAACTTATCGCCCGAAACAAATCGTCAGACCCCTAGTCGCGGAAATTTTCATATTGCAGCGGCAGATCAATATCCAAGGCCTTGATCATCGCCATGGTTGCCTGCAAATCATCCCGTTTTTTGCCGGAAACACGAATTTCCTCACCTTGAATCGCGGCTTGTGGTTTCAGCTTGGCACCTTTGATGGCTTTAACAATTTTCTGCGCAACCTCGCGATGCACGCCTTGCCGCACTTGCACCGTCTGCCGAATGCTGTTGCCGCCGCCCTGTTCGGATTTTTCAAATTCCAAGGCCTTGGTGTCAACACCTTTGCGGGTAAGATGGGTGATGATCAATTCTTCAACCTGACGGCGC